>SCTU01000177.1 GCA_004297315.1 Dehalococcoidia bacterium
GCGCTCAAGCACAAGGACACCGTCTGCATCGGCCGGACGCACGGCGTCCACGCGGAGCCCACCACCTTCGGCATGAAGCTCGCCGTCTGGGTCGAGGAACTCCGCCGCCAGGAGGAACGTCTCGCGCTGGCGCGGAAGCAGATCGCCGTCGGCCAGATGTCCGGCCCTGTCGGCACGCACGCCTCGGTCCCGCCGAGCGTCGAGGAGTACGCCTGCGCGGCGCTCGGCCTCGAGGTCGCGAAGGTGACGACGCAGGTCATCCAGCGCGACCGCCACGCCTTCTATGTCGAGGTGCTCGCGGGGGTTGGCGCGTCGCTGGAGAAGTTCGCGACGGAGATCCGAGGCCTCCAGCGCACGGACATCCTCGAGGCCGAGGAGCCGTTCGACGAGGGCAGCCAGACCGGCTCGTCCTCAATGCCGCACAAACGGAACCCGGAGCTGTGCGAGCGCGTCTGCGGCATCGCGCGCACGCTGCGCGGCTACGCCGTGACGGGCCTCGAGAACGTCGCCCTGTGGCACGAGCGCGACATCTCGCACTCGAGCGCCGAGCGGATCATCCTGCCGGACGCCTGCGGCCTGCTCGACTACGCGCTCTACATCTTCACCGGCGTGATGGACGGCCTCGTCGTCTACCCGGAGCGGATGCTCCGCAACCTCGAGCGGACGCAGGGCCTCATCTACTCCTCGAAGGTGCTGAACGCGCTGCTCGAGTCCGGCATGACCCGCGAGGCCGCCTACAACATCGTGAAGCGCAATTCGATGACGGCCTGGCGTGAGGAGCGTCCTCTCCGCGCCTTGCTCGACGCCGACCCCGAGGTCGGTCAGCGCCTCACCGCTCAGCAACTTGACGCGATCTTCGACCCGCAGGCCTTCCTCACCTGGGTGGACGACACCTTCCGCCGCATCGGGCTGCTCGAACCCGCCGCGCCGAAGAAGCCTGTGAAGGCCGGGCGATGACCTCGATGGCGACCGAGCCGATGCTCACGACGGACCTGCCGCTGCCGAAGCTGCACCAGGGCAAGGTGCGCGACCTCTACACGCTGTCGGGCGACCGGCTGCTGCTTGTCGCCACCGACCGCGTCTCCGCCTTCGACGCCGTGATGCCGAACGGCATCCCGCGCAAGGGAGAGGTGCTCACCCGGCTCTCCGCCTACTGGTACGCGCGCACCTCCAAGGTGGTCCCCAACGCCTTCATCGCCGTCGTCGACGCCGCAAACGCCGCCGAGTTCGGCGTGAGCGACCCGCGCTACTTCGGGCGCTCGATGGTGATGCGCCGCGCCGAGGTGTTGAAGGTGGAGTGCGTCGTGCGCGGCTTCATCACGGGCAGCGGTTGGAAGGACTACCTCGCGACCGGCGCGATCTCAGGCAACGTGATCCCGCCCGGCCTCAAGATGTGCGACCGCCTGATGGACCCGCTGTTCACGCCCACCTCGAAGGCGGAGCCCCCCGCCCACGACGCGCCGATGACGTTCGAGGAAGTCGAGGCGCTGCTCGGAACGGCGGTCGCGAATGCGGTCAAACTGCGCTCGCTGGCCCTCTACCGTTACGGGGCGCATGTCTGCGCCGAGCGCGGCATCCTCGTCGCCGACACGAAATACGAGTTCGGCATGCTCGACGGCGAGCCAGTGCTGATCGACGAGGTGATGACGCCCGACTCCAGCCGTTTCTGGCCCGCTGACCAGTATGAGCCCGGCCACGACCAGCCCTCGTTCGACAAGCAGCCGCTGCGCGACTGGCTCGAGGCCACCGGCTGGTCGAAGTCGCCTCCCGCCCCCGTGCTGCCGCCCGAGATCGTCGCTTCGACCTCCGCGCGCTACATCGAGGCGTACCGACGCATCACCGGCGACGACCTGCCGCCGCCCGCAGCCTAAGCAAGCACTGAGGAGTCCCGATGGCCCGCTACATCGCCCACGTGAACGTGATGCTTCGCCCGCTGGTGAACGACCCGCAGGGACTCGCGGTCGCCGGCGGCCTGCAGTCGCTCGGCTTCACCGGCATCCAGTCCGTCCGCGTCGGCAAGCGCATCGACATCACCCTCGAAGCCGCCTCCGAGGCCGAAGCCTCCACCTCCGTCCGCGAGATGTGCCAGAAACTCCTCGCGAATGCCGTGATCGAGGACTTCGAGTTCGAGGTTGCCGCGCTCGCCACCGCTTGAGCGCGGCGACACGCGGCCGGCGCGGAACGGTGCACCCAACGGTACCCGGGCGAACCGCGCTCCCAGCCGCTGGAGCATGGCACGTGCCGCATCCGCCAGGGTCTCGAGCAGCGGGCGATGTGCGGCCGGTTCGAGGCGACTCAGCGCAGCGGGGCTGATCCCTGCGCCCCGCGAGTCGGACTGCCGAGCTTCGTCCGCTTCCGGTCCGGGCACGACCGTCCAAGGGCGTCGCGTTCTCTATAGTGCCCTTGTCGGGATTGCGACTCGAAAAACGTTGACCGACGACGCCACCCAATCGAGGATGACCGTGGCCCAGCATGGCCGGGTGCGAGAAGTAGCGACGGTCCTCGCGGCGTTCGATGGCCTTGCGAAGACCGGCGCACGAGCCGTACTGGTCACCGGAGAGCCTGGGATCGGGAAGAGCTGGCTGCTCGCCGAAGCGGCCCGTCAACTGTCCGACGGGCGGGGCGCCCTCGTGCTCGAGGGGTATGCGCTCGACCTGCCAGGTGTCCCACCTGCCTTCCCACTCGCGCGCGCGCTCGGCGAGATGTTGGGCCGGCTGCGAGAGGAACCCGATCCGCTATTGCAGTCCGCACGCGCCGCGTTGGCCACCGCGGGCATCGGCCCACCGCTCTCGAGTGTTCCGGCTGCAGCGGTGGTGGCCACGCCTCAGGAGCGGCTCCGTGTATTCGAAGCGTTTGCGGTTGCCTGTCGGTGGCTCGCAAGCCGCCGACCGTTGGTGCTGCGGCTCGACGACTTGCAGTGGGCGTCTCCCCTCACCTGGGATGCGCTGCTGTACGCGGTCCGCGCGCTCGCGGATGCGCCGGTCCTGTTCCTCCTCGCGGCTCGCGACGAGGCCATCGGGGCCGCGGCCAGTGCGGGCGCCGCGCCAGTGGCCGAGTTGATCCGGCTGCGCCTGCTCGTCCGCGTGCCGCTGGGCTCACTCGATGCGTCCGCAATCTCTGCGCTCGCGGCCGACCGCCTGGGGAAATCGGTCGGCCCCCGTCTGACGAACCTCCTGATGGCGCGGAGCGAAGGCAACCCATTCTTCGCGGAGGAAGTGCTGAATGATTGTCTGGAGCGCGACCTGCTCTTCGAGGGCCACGATGGATGGGACCTCGCCACAGGTGCCGCTCTGGCGGAGTCGTCGGTGCCAGTGCCGCTTCGCCTAGCCATCGATGCGCGCATCGACCGCCTGCCGGCCGCGACGGACGCGGCCATGGCAGCCGGCGCAGTCCTCGGTCGAGAGTTCCATGCCCGCACGGTCGCTTCGATGACCGGGACGGACCCGGACGCGCTCGCACGGCATCTCGCGCCCGCAATGCTGGCGAGCATGATCGATCCCACATCGTCCGGCTGGCGCTTCCGTCACGACACGGTCCGCGAGGCGGCGCTGGCGAGACACGCATCCGAGGCTCAGCGGCTGCATCGCGACGCGGCGAATGCGTTGGCTCGGGAACTCGGCTATGCGCCCGGCTTCCAGGAGTTAGCAGCACTCGCCCACCATTGGCTCGAAGCCGGAGAGTTGGCTCGTGGTGCACCGGCCGCGCTGGCGGCTGCTAAGAGTGCGGCACGGACGCACGCTACCGCTGAAGCGCTGGTGTGGGCACGAGCGGCACGCGCCGCGTTCGAACAGTCAGCCGGCACGGGACTCGCGGAACAGGGCGCGGTCATCGAGGCGCGAATGGCGCATGGCACTGCGGCGTTGGCCCATGCGGCCTATGACGAAGCGATCGAGGCATTGCGCGCGACCCTCGACGCTGCTGCCGGCGACCGGTATCGCGAAGGTCTCGTGTGGCTGTGGATTGGTACCGCGGAGCGCCGCAAGGAACGGATCACCGAGGCAGCGGGCGCCTTCACGCGCGCGATCCAGTACCTCGAGCAAGGCGAGCATCCGACGGAGTTGGCCGAGGCGCTCGTTGCGCTCACCGACCTCGATGGTTTGACCCGCGGTCGGTACGACGATGCACGCGCGAACGGGGAGCGTGCGCTGGCGATTGCACGCCAGGCAACCGATCGTGACCTGGCCGCCCGCGCCGCACTGGCGCTCGCGAACGTCCAGGTGCGGGCTGACGACCCGCTTGGGGGACGCCCGCTTCTCCAGGAGGCGCTCGAGGCAGCGCTGGCCTCCGGCGACCTGTCCCTTGCGGTCGAGACATGCGCGACGTTGACGAACTCGTACTACTGGACCGGCGAACTGCGCGAGTCGTTGCGCTACGCCGAGCAACGCAGGGAGCTCGCGGAACGTGCCGGCGACCTGTTCGCGCTGCGCCACGCGCATTCGTGGCTTGCCCTCCTGGAAATCACGCGGGGTGACTGGGATCGCGCTCGGTCGTTGATCGGCAGGTCGGAGCAAGACCTGGTCCGTCTCTCCAGCCCCGAGCCGCTCGCCTTCCTGCGGGTCGTGGACGGCTTCCTGTGCTTGCGCCTCGGCGACCTGAAGCAGGCCAGTGACCGGCTGACGGAAGCGCTGGCCACGTTCGAGGAAATCGATCCCGCCACGGTCGTCTGGTACGACGGCCTCCTGGCGCTCATCTTGGTCCGTGCCGGGAGGCTCGATGAGGCACACGCGCGCGCGATCGCCCAGCGATCGCGCCTCGCATCGCTGCCCGCAAGGTCCTTGCCCGCGCGCTCCGCGCAGTGCGCACTTGGCCTCGTGTTCGCCGCGCTTGGAGACGTGGAGGCCGGCACTGTCTGCGAGGCCGCGCTCCGTCCGTATGCGGACGACTACCACTGGGCACCTGCGCGCCTCTCGTTGGCAGCGCTCGCAGCGCTGCGCGGCGACGCGCCCACCGCACTCGCCGACCTCGACGCCGCCGAGCGCCAGGCAATCGAACAGGGGCGGCGCCCGGATGTTGCGCTCATCCATTTGCAGCGCGCGAGACTGCTGCCTCGGCTCGAAGCGCGACCGGCGGCCGCCAAGGCTCGCGACGAACTCGCGGAACTCGGGATGTTGGCCGACGTCGCGCTCGCCGAGGATCTGATCACTTCTCTCAACAGCGGCGGCCCCGGCGGCCTGTCTCCGCGCGAGGTTGAGGTGCTACGTCTGGTCGCGCGAGGGCGCACCAACCGCGAGATTGCAGCGGAACTGGTCATCAGCGAGCGCACCGCGGTGAACCACGTGAGCCACATTTTCGACAAGCTCGGGGTGGGCCACCGTGCCGAGGCGGCCGCTTGGGCGATCCGCGAAGGCCTGTCCTGACCACGTCCTTACTACCTGCCCGAGGTCTGACCTGCCCGCAGAATGAGACGTTCGTACGATGTTGCGTCTTCACCCCCTCGGTAGCGTTGGGTCCGTGGCGCCGCCGGCTTGGCGGCGAGGAAGGACCCGACGACATGGCAACATCTGAGCAGAAGCGGTTTGAGACACCGGACGAGACGCGCGAGTTCGAGCGGGGTCGCGTCGACCTGATGAACATTGGCGGCGGCGTGGTGGGACGGCTGACGCTGCAGCCCGGGTGGCGCTGGTCGAAGCATGTGAAGCCGATCGCCAACACCGACTGGTGCGAAGCCCCGCATTTCCAGTACCACATCTCCGGCACCCTCCACGTCCGGATGGCAGACGGCACCGAGTTCGACGCGGAGCCGGGTGACGTCACGGCGCTCCCGTCCGGGCACGACGCCTGGGTGGTGGGCGACGAGCCCGTGGTGGTCGTGGACTGGTTCGGAGCGAGCAACTACGCACGCGGATGACGTGCTGCGCCGCGGCGCGGGGTCCTTCCGTGGCGCCGGCGTTATACCCGCGTCTCCACCGGGTTGCACCCCGACCCTGTAGTCAAAGTCCCCTGGACGTTTGGAGCCATGAGATGCGACCACTGCTGTATCACGCCGGCCAGATCGAGGTGCAGGCGGAGGCGAACTCCCGGGACCTGGCGGACCGCATGGCGCATTGGGTGGGGCCGGCCGGCAAGTTCGCTGAGCAGGCCGACCTGCTGCTGTTCGCCGCGCCGGACGAGGCGGGCGTGTTGCAGTTCGTCGTCGTGTCGGGCAAGGCGCCCCTGGTCTCCGCGGGTGCCGACGCGATCCATATCCCGTCGGCGCGGGCGCCATTATTCCGCGATGGCGCCTACGGCGCGCTGGCGATCAACCTCGGCGAGGCGAGGCGCGTGCGGCTCAACGGGCGCATGCGCCTCGATCCGGCAGGCGGCGCGCTCGAGGTGGAAGAGGCCTTCACACTCTGCCGCAAGTACCTCACACGCTCCACGCCCCTCCGGCCCGACGGAGTGCATGTCGGACCGGAGGGGAGCGAGCCGGTGCGTCTGGACGATGGTTGGGTGCGTCGCATCGTCGAGGGCGCCGACACTTCGTTTCTCGCGAGCACGGCACCGGGCGGTGAGCCCGACGTCGCGCACCGTGGCGGGCCGGCCGGCTTCCTCAACCTCGACGTCAGCAAGCGGCAACTGTCCTGGCCGGAATACGTCGGCGACGGCGTCTTCAAGAGCGCAGGCAATGTGCGAGCCACCGGCCGCATGACGTTGCTCGTACCCGACTTCGAGACCGGCGATGCGGTCGCGATCGTCGGGCGCGCGGAATACACCAACGAGCGCGTGCTGCGTGCCGAGCGGCGAGACCCGTTGGAACAGCACCGCACCGCACACCCCGTACAGGGCTACATGCGGTGCAACATCGACTCGGCGCTTCGGCTACGCGCGGTCATGCACCCGCGCGAGCGCCACCTCGCATCTGAGGCGATCAATTCCGCATCGAGCACAGACGAGCAGGCGCCGCGTTAGGTGTCGGCGTCTGCTCAGCGGCCACGGACGCGAGAGTAGCGGTCGAAGATTCGGCGGCGAAGCTGCGGCAGCCGCCCAGTGGGGGCGACGAGCGGTGATGGCCACGGACGTGCGGGTGCGGATACCTCCGCTACCTGCACTTGCAGTCTCACCACCCCGCCCCGGTCGCAGCCCCACCGCCGAGGAGCACGCGCAGCGTCTCCTCGTGGAGCGCGCCGTTCGAGGTGACGCAGTGGCCGGCGTCGATGGTGGGGACGCCTCGGTCGTCGGTCAGGCGGCCGCCCGCCTCTTCGAGGATCACGACGAGGGCGGCGATGTCCCACGGGCTGATGTCGCCTTCGAGGGCCACCTCGGCCGCGCCCTCCGCGACGAGGCAGTGCTGCCAGAAGTCGCCGTAGCCGCGCGAACGCCATGCCGAGCGCACCAGCGTCTCGAAGCCCGGCCAGCGGTCGGCCTGGTAGCGCCACGAGCCGTACAGCACTTGGGCAGCATCGAGGCGTGCGACCGGCGAGACGTGGATCCGCTCCCCCGCGTGCGACCGTATCCCGGTGGCGCCGCGGTAGGCGCCCAGTCCGCGCCCGGCCCACCACCGCGTGCCAAGCGCCGGCGCCGAGGCCACCCCGGCCTCGATCCGCCCGTCCACCTCGACGG
>SCTU01000178.1 GCA_004297315.1 Dehalococcoidia bacterium
GGGGCGTCTCCGCAGCCGGGCGGGTGGAACCGCATCCAGATCGAGGTCGACGACATCGAGGGGACGGTCTCGCGGCTGCGCATGGCCGGCGCGCGCTTCCGCAACGAGATCGTGACGGGCAACGGGGGGAAGCAGATCCTGGTCGAGGACCCCTCGGGGAACCCGATCGAGCTCTTCCAGCCGTTCTAGGAGCGCGCCGGGCCTCGCTCCTTGCACTGGGGCACGCTGCGAGCGGGTGCGCCTCGATCCTGCGGGCCGGAGGACGGCATGCCTGAGTCCGACGCCAGCCCGGCAGCCATTGGCGCACACCTGCTCGAGCCACACGGCGGCTCCGTCGCGGGTCGCCTGAACTGGCTGCGTGCCGGCGTCCTCGGTGCCAACGACGGCATCATCTCCACCGCCGGACTGGTGATCGGCGTCGCGGCTGCGACGACTGACCGCATGGAGATCGCCACCGCGGGGGTCGCCGGCCTGGTGGCAGGGGCGGTCTCGATGGCCCTGGGTGAGTATGTCTCCGTCAGCAGTCAGCGCGACACCGAACGCGCGCTGATCGCCAAGGAACGCCACGAACTGGCGACCGCGCCGGAGGCGGAGCTGGCCGAACTGGTCGGTCTGCTCCGAGGTCAGGGGCTTGACGAGGCGAGCGCCACCGCCACCGCCGTCCAACTGACCGAGCGCGACGCGCTGAAGGCCCACTTGAGCATCGAACTGGGGATCAACCAGGAGGAACTCGCGAACCCGTGGATCGCGGCGGGCTCCTCGGCGGTGTCGTTCGCGGTGGGCGCCGTCGCCCCTCTGGTCGCGATCCTGACGCTGCCCGCGTCCCTGCGGATCGCGCTCACGTTCCTGGCCGTCCTCGTCGCCCTCGTTGCGACCGGCTGGATCAGCGCGCGGCTCGGCGGCGCGGGTAAACGCGCGGCGGTCCTTCGGCTCACGGCCGGAGGGGCGCTCGCGATGGCGGTCACCTTCGGCGTCGGGTACCTGTTCGGGGCGGCTACCGGCTAACGTCGCTTTGGCCTCAATCCATCGCGACACGAGATCAAGGGCGCTCTACTGGCAGCCCTTCTGCTGCAGCAGCGCCTCGATGCGTTCGATCTCGGACTCGATCGCGGTGTTCATCTCCGGGGCCTTCGTGCTACCCGGAAGCATCTCGCCGCCCACCGTGGCTCCGCCCACGACAGCTCCTTTGCCTTCGATCTGCTGTCGCAGCAGTTCCTGCTGTGCTGCCAGCGCGTCTTTGAGTTCCTCGCAGGACGCGAGTTCGATGGGGTCTCGACGGGAGTTCGCCATATCGGCCTCCTGGCATCTCAGTGAACCCATTTGAGCCGGGTCGCGCTCGCACAGGCGTGTCGTATATCCGGGGGGCCTCGCAAAGGCGTGCCTGCTCCCCCCTTCCATGGCGGCTCCGTCCGGCGCGGCACCCATCCCACCCCCGGCTTCGCTGCGCTCTACAGGGAGTCCCCCGTACGAGGGCCATTCGCCTCTGGCCTCGAACGCCCGGGCGGAGCGATCCTTGGTCTTGGCCTGAAGACAAGGAGACCACGATGAAGCGGGAAGGGCTGGGCATTCGCATCACGACGGCGCTCGACTTCGCGGAGGCGGAACGTCGAGCGCGCGAGGTCCTCACGGCGGAGGGGTTCGGCATCCTGACCGAGATCGACGTGGCGGCGACAATGCGCGCCAAACTCGACGTCGAGATGCCCGCGTACAAGATCCTCGGCGCCTGCAACCCGTCGCTCGCGCACCGCGCGCTGACGATCTGGGGCGGCTTCGGCGTCCTCATGCCGTGCAACGTCGTCGTCCAGGACCTTGGCGACCGCCGCGCCATCACCGCCTTCGATCCGCTCGGCATCGCCGAGGTGCGCGACAACCCAGAGATCCTCCCCATCGCGAACGAGGTCCGGGCGCGGCTGGAGCGAGCGCTGGCGACCATCGAGCAGAGCGCGAGTTAGCCCACTGCGGTGCTGCGGCTCCGGTCACGGCCCGGCCGGTGCGTCGCACGCCGCCTCGCCCGTCATGGCGAGAAGTAGCGCGCGAGGCCGCCCGAGCGGAACGGCTCGGCGCTCACCGACACGTCGCCGGAGAACGGGTAGTCGAGCGTCGTCGCGAGCACGAGGTTGAAGGCGATGATCGCGGTGACACCGAGCAGCATCACCGTGTGGATGCGCTGCTTCCCGCTGCCGATGGCGGCCATGAAGCCCACGATCATGACGAAGCCCGCGTACATCATGAAGCGCAGCGAGCCCGAGAGGTTCGCCTCGGCCTGGCCGAGGCGCGTGCGGCGGGCGGCGAGGGCCTCATTCAGGCGCTCGACCGAGGACGCATAGAACGTCTGTTGCGCCTCGGTCTTCGGCTCGTAGCGTTGGAGCACCGTGTAGAGGTTGCTGATGTCGTCGGCGGCGCGCTCGCTGGTGCGGCCCTCGCGCAGCAGCCCCCACTCCTCGTCCACGACGGCGTGGGCATACTCCCCCACCGCGAGCGTCATCTCATCGCGGGCGGCAGGGTCGAACACCTGCGCACTCCGCGTGAGTTCCGACAACGCCGTGGCCTCACGCCCGACATTCTCGTCCGCGGCGTTGAACCCTTCCCACAGCGCAACGATGACGAAGCCAAGGAGGATGCCGTAGACAGCGCCGATGATCTCGACCGAGAGGACCGCGATCTCGTTCTGCTCGCCGCCCGCGAGCGAGGGGATGAATCGCCGTACGAGGCGCAGCACGACGTACGCGAACAGGACCGCACCGAGGACGTACAGGAACATCAACAGCGACGTGTGGACGTGGTTCAGCAGCCAGCGATGCATCTTCACCCCCGGTGGCGTCGACGTGTTCGGCGGAAGGTATTCGGGGGACGATACCTCGCCCGCGCCAGGGAGGTGGGCGTTGGTGTTATGACACGATCCGGCAACGGAAAGGGCGAGGGCTTGAGGCCCTCGCCCTTGTCACAGGACAGCCCGATTACCTACACGAAGGTGAGCAAGTCGTAGCCGAGGCGCCAGTTCGCCGGCGCGTAGGGAGGCGTCGTGCCGCCACCACCGCCGCTGTCAGCACCACCGCCGCCGCTCTGGGGGGCTCCGCCACCACCGTAGATGCCGCCACTGCC
>SCTU01000179.1 GCA_004297315.1 Dehalococcoidia bacterium
CCGCGATCGCCACGGTGACGAGGACGCCGCTCAACGCTGAAGGGGAGATGCCGATCCGCGCAGCAACCGCGGCGCGGCTGGCATGCGCAAGGCCAGAGAACCTCGACAGGCCGCCTCCGGACATAAGCACTCCGCTCAGGGCGACCTGCGCATGACGCCATTGAAGTTCGTAACACTCGGTCGGGGACTTTCAAATCGGTGGAGCACGACCGTGCGTCGTTCTGTGCCGCATTCCCTGAACGGCGACGGGATCTCGCGCCGATTGGGGCTTGCGAACATTCCCCGCCGTCGGGTGCGGCCAGATCGGTGTACCGCATGCGGGGCGCGGACCGCGTCGATCACGCAGAAGTGAGCTCAGCGCCGCAACATGCACGGTGGCGCGAGCGGGCGTTCAGTCCGGACGGCTCCCGAGCAGATAGCCGCCGAACGCCGCCTGCCAGAGCGTCACCGGATACACCGCCCAGCGTTCGATGCCGCCGGCCCCGAGTTCCACGTAGATCGTCGAAGACTTGGCGAAGATCAGGACGGCGAGACTCGCGAGCGCCGCCGTCCCCATGAGCGCGGAGATGTACTTCAACGGTCCGGCAGACACGCGTGCTGAGCACATCGCAGCAACACCACCGAACAGCAGCGCGAACAGCGCGGCGGCTCGATGCAACACGAGGTGGTCTTCCGGGAAGACGCCCACCCCCACGTCGCCCACGCCCTGGAGCAGCAGGGCGACGACCACGGGCCGCATGCCCGCCGTGCGCCGGAGACCGTACGCGGCGCCGATGAGCAGGCCACCGGAGCCAACCATCGCAAGGTTGAAGATCGTCGCCGATGGTTGCAGCACCAGGCCACCGGGATCGGGCGCTCCGCCGAGATCGCTGATCTCGTTCTGGTGCGTGGTGTACGCGCCGGCCCTCGGATCCTGGTAGAGCGCCTCACTCGTGATGATCGCCATGAGTGTGACTACGCCGGCCACGAGGAGCGCACCGCCGCTGACGGCGCGCACGTCGGCTGATCTCGCGAGGCGTTCGAGGACCATCATTTGCTCCTCGCGCGGTCGCGCAGCGCTGCAGCCGGCGGACCCGCTAGTCCTTCGTCCGCGCCCCGAGTTCCTCGTAGAACGCGCGGACGCGGCCCAGGGCCTGCGCGCCGGCCCGGAACGAGGAGAAGACAGGGAAGCCCGCTTGCGCGACGTGGAAGCGCGCGCGGGTGCTGACTTCCTCCTGCCCGCCCATACCGCCGCCCGCCGGGATCAGCGCAACGACGGGCTGGCCGGTCTTCGTCCGGTACGCCGCCATCAAGGCCAGCATGCCGTCCAAGTGCTCCGTGCTCTTGTCGAAGTCACGAGTCTGCAACTCGATCGCGACGCCCTCGATGACGGGGTCGTCCGCGAGGATCTCGAGGATCTTCTGCAGGTTGTCCGTTTCCCGTCCCAGGGTGGAGGAGGCGTCGAACGGGTTGCGGTATGAGCCACCGATCGTCACGAAGAAGGCGCCGAGACGCTCGTACGAAGACTCGGAGAGTTCAGGGACCTCGAACCCGGCGCGCTCGAACTGGTCGGTGATAGCGACGGACTGGCCGCCGGTCATCGCGACGAGCGCGAGGTTCTTCCGGCTGGAGGGAGGTGTATGGACGAGTGCGGCAATCGTCTCGACAGTGTCTTCGAGGCTCTCCGTCGAAATCGCGCCGCACTGACGGATCAGCGACATCCAGATCGCGTCGTCTGAGGCGAGCGAGGCGGTGTGGGACTTCACGGCGCGTGCGCCCGACTTCGTGCGCCCGCCGCGCCAGATGATCACGGGCTTCTTCTTGGTGCCCTCGCGCAGCAGCTCAAAGAAACGCCGCCCGGCACGGATGCCTTCGAGATACATCGCAATCGCGGGAGTGTCCGGGTCTTCCAGCAGGTATTCGAGGTAGTCCGCCTCGTTGAGGACGGCCGCGTTGCCGATCGAGATCGTGCGCGTGACCGGGACTCCCACGCGTTGCGAACCCATGGTCATCCCGATGCCATGCGTCCCGGATTGCGACACGATCGAGATCGCGCCGCCTTCACCTTTCTCCTGCCCGGCCATGAACTTCACGCCCAGCTGCCGGTTGTAGATGCCCATGCAGTTGGGGCCGACGAGCGGCATCGCAGCCTCGCTCGCCATCGCGACGATCTTCGCCTGCAATTCGATGCCGACCGGCTCCCCAGTCTCCACGAAGCCGGAGGTGAACATCGCCACGCCGCCGACCTGCTTCTTCACCGCGTCAGCGACGATGAATGGCGCGACATTGCGGGGGACCGCGCAGATCACGAGGTCGACCGGTCCGGGTATCTCCATCAGGCCGCGGAAATTCCTGATCCCCTTGGCTTCAATACCGGGGATCTCCTTCTCGTCGAGCTGGACCGAGTAGAGGTCACCCGTGAACTCGGCGCAGTTGGAGAGCCACTGGTAGTTAGGGCCCTTATCGCCAACGACCGCAATGCTCGTCGGGTTCAGGGTGCGATGCAGTCGCGCGCGGTCTACGGTCATGGGAGATCACCTCCGGCGGTGGCTGCCGCGCCCGACCCAACTGGGCCAGCAGAGGCGCCGGCATCGTATCGACGGCCCAGTAGTGGGACAACCCGAATTCGCCTGGGCCGGAATGTGCTCTTTGATTTGCGCTGAATCCCCGGGCGACCGGCTAGGCTCCGCCGGGCTCGGCGCGTCGTCGTCATATCACCAGCGTTTTCATGTGGTGCCGGGGGTGGGACTCGAACCCACACGCCTTGCGGCCGCGGGGTTTAAGCCCGCTGCGTCTGCCGTTTCGCCACCCCGGCGTTGTTTGCCCTCGATCGCCGTGTTTCGACGGTTGCCCGTCCAGTTGCCCGTAGTATGCCGCACCCTCGCGCCCGGCGCTCCGGCCGCGCGCTAGCGCTGCGCGCCGGCCTGCGAAGCGACGAACGCGGCGGTCACCGTGTCCGAGAGGTCGAAGGAGACGCGGACCGACGAGATCTTGTCGTCTTTCACTTCAATCGCGAAGAACTGGATCACCCGGTCGACGTTGGCGCGACGCGTGCCATCGGTTTGCAGTTCGAGGCGGATGATCGGGGAGGCGGCGGTGTCGGCGCTGAGTAGCCGGAGCTGATGATGTGCCGCCACGTCGCGTGCGAGCTCGCGCTGCACCGCCGGCTTCCCCACGCAGGCGCGAGGAGGGCATTGCCCGCCACGCTCCCAGACGATGTCCTCGGTAACGGCCGTCAAGGCTTCGTCCGCATCCCCTCGGTTCACGGCGTCCACCAGCCGACGAAACGACGCCACTCGAGGCGAATCAAGCCCGGTGGCCGCGGTCGTTGCCTGTGCGGGGGCAGTCGACGCCGCGGCCGGCGTTGTGGGTGGGGGGCTCGATGCCGGCTGGGGAGACGAGGCGTCACTGCCGCAGGCGTTCGCGAATAGCAACGCCGTACCGACGATCAAGGTGATGCGCTTCACCCTCGATCCAGCGATCCCGGTCGACCCAGGCCTCAGCCTCTCAGGCCCGGCTCGGGAGTACCACCACGGCGTGGCCGGGGCAGGTCGGCTGGCCTTCCTGGTTCACCACGTTCATGTCGAGGTACACGCGATGTTCGCCGTCCTCGACGCGCTTGTCGGTGATCTTCCCGGTGACGGTGAGGACGTCGTTCTTCTGGTTGATCGCACGGAACTGCACGCCGACCTCGCGGATCTCCGCCTCGTCCCCGATCCAGTCGCGGAGGGCGTCGAGCATGTACGTGTAGCGCAGGTTTCCCATCCCGAACGCCCCGCGCTCGTTCAGGGCGGCTCGGCCGGCCTCATCGTCCATGTGGATGTAGACGAACTCGTCGTTCACCGCCGCGTAGCGGTTCCAGTTCATGAAGTCGGTCTTGCGCGACCACGCAGGGATCTCGTCGCCGACCTTGACATCCTCGAAGTGAACGTTGACAGGCATGTGGGACTCCTTCCAGAGCCGCGGGGGTTAGTAGCGAATGCCGGTCGAGATGCGCGTCTTCACCAGCTCGCCGCGCTGGTTCCGCCACTCCATCTCGGTCTCGGTGAACAGCGTGAGGCCGAGGCGGGTCGTGCGTTCGTTCCAGTCCTTCAACCGCGTGCGCGAGGTGATCACGTCGCCCGGGCGCATCGGTACGCCGAAGGTCTCCACCTGGCCGCCGTTCATCCCCCGTGTGCCGGGCGCGGTGCGTGGGCCGTCCACCTCGCGTCCCGGTTGCCGCTCGATTGGCCAGGCGAAGGGGTTGAAGTCCTGCGGGGCGATGATCCCGCCCCAGCGGGTGCCCTTCGCGTACTCAGCGTCCCAGTAGATCCGAGGCGGCTTCTCCGGCCAGTACGACGCGAGCGCCCACTTCCGGATGTCCGATTCCGAGACCGGGAACGCAACGCGTTCGTTCTCCCAGACGCCTTGCTTCTGCAGCATCTCCGGCGTGACCAGCGTCTCCACCTGTTCGGACGTCATCGCTGACTCCTCTCCGCCCTCCGAAGTCTGGCGCCGGAGGCGGACACGAGTGTAATGATCCCTGTCACCCTCCCGCGGCGGCCCCCTATCCTCGA
Organism: Dehalococcoidia bacterium; assembly: GCA_004297315.1. Taxonomy (GTDB): domain Bacteria; phylum Chloroflexota; class Dehalococcoidia; order UBA2979; family UBA2979; genus SURF-43. The sequence continues at coordinate 4,536 of SCTU01000179.1, forward strand.
CGGACGCCGAAGGAGCCCTGATGCCGACACCGGAACGCCTGGCGCGGATGCGCGCCGTCCTCGAGCGGCGGCAGCGTGACCTGCGGGTGGTCATCGAGCACGTCCGGGACCCGCACAACGCCTCGGCCATCCTGCGGAGCTGCGACGCGCTGGGGGTGCACTCGGTGCACCTGCTCTACACCGACCAGCCCTCGCCTGAAATCTCGCGGGCCGTCTCGTCCTCCAGCCACCAGTGGCTCGACATCCGGCGGCACAGCGACCCTCAGGAACTCGTCGACACGCTCCACGCCGAAGGCATCCCCCTGTACGTCACGCGCCGGGACGAGGGCGCCCGGGTGCTCGTCGACGTCGATTTCACCGGCCCGGCGGCCGTCGTGTTCGGGAATGAGCATCGTGGCTGCTCGGAGGAGGTCGCGGCCGTGGCAGATGGCGCAATCTGGATTCCGATGGTGGGGATGGTCGAGTCCTTCAACGTCTCGGTTTCGGCCGCCATCGTCCTGGCGGAGGCATACCGCCAGCGCGCGGCCGCCGGAATGCTCGCCCCTCACTGGGATCCCTGGCGGGCGCGGATCTTCGAAGACTGGCGCGCTCGCGAGGGATGACCGCCTAGATTCGCCCCGGCAGAGATCTATCTGACGGTCGACGGCGTACCTTCCCTAGAGCACGCGCGATTACGCGCGTGGTGGAGTCGCGCGACCCGGCGGGCAAAGGGTTTCCGCGGGACAGGCAGACCTAGGAGGGGTATTGGTGGCAGAGAACTATTGGACTTCGCTCACGACGCATCGGGTCACCCGGCGCACGGCCCTTCGGGGGGCTGCGGTGGGGGTGGCTGGGCTGTCAGGGGCGGCGCTGATCGGCTGCGGCGGCGGCGACAAGAAAGCGGAAGAGAAGCCGGCCTCGGGTACCACGGGAGGCGCGTCGGGGACCGCGACAGCGTCAGCACCCGCAGCGGCCCAGCCGAAGAAGGGCGGGCGCATCGCGCGCGCCCAGTCCGGTGACCCGGTCACCTTCGACCAGCACGGGCAGTCGACCACGCTGGTCAACCTCCCGTCCTCGCCGATGTTCAACACGCTCGTCCA
>SCTU01000180.1 GCA_004297315.1 Dehalococcoidia bacterium
TGCTTTCCAACGAGGTCTTCGTCGACCTGCTGCCCGACACGCCCGAGGAGTGACGTAATGGCGGTACAGGTCTACCGCTGCTCCCACTGCGGGCGCGAAGTCCTCGTCCGCGTCGTCGCGCCGATGACCGAGGCAGAGGTCGCCCGCCGCCGCGAGGAGGAGATGCGGCCCGCAGCCCCAGGCCCGGCCGGCGCCAACTCGCAGAGCGACCGCCTCCGCGATTACATCTGGCTCGGCGTCTCCGACCGCGGCGATGCAGTCCCGCGCGACGAAGTCCCCTCCGAATGCCCCGCCTGCCACCGCGCGACGCTCGAGGTCGCCCGGGTCGTCGAGTAGGCGATGTTCGTCGTCGGCACCGCCGGCCACGTGGACCACGGCAAGTCCACCCTCGTCCGCGCGCTCACCGGCATCGACCCCGACCGGCTCCGCGAGGAGCAGGAGCGGGGAATGACGATCGAGCTGGGCTTCGCCTGGCTCACCCTCCCCTCCGGCCGGGAAATCTCCATCGTCGACGTCCCCGGGCACGTCCGCTTCGTCCGCCACATGCTTGCCGGCATCGGCGCCGTCGACCTCGCTCTCCTCGTGATCGCCGCCGACGAGGGCGTGATGCCGCAGACCCGCGAGCACCTCGCCATCCTCGACCTGCTCGAGGTGCGGCGCGCCATCGTCGTGCTCACGAAATGCGACACGGTCGACGAAGACTGGACCGCCCTCGTCGAGGAGGACGTCCGCAGCGCGCTCGAGGGCACGGCGCTCGAAGGCGCCCCCACCGTCCGCGTCTCCGCGGTGACCGGCGACGGCCTGGACACGCTGCGCGCCGCGATCGATCAGGCGCTGGAGGGCGCGCCGCCGCCCCGCGACATCGGACGCCCCCGCCTGGGCATCGACCGTGTGTTCACGATGACCGGCTTCGGCACGGTGGTGACCGGGACACTGCTGGACGGCCGGCTGCGCACCGGCGACACCGTCGAGGTCGTCCCCGGCAGCCGCCTGCTGCGCGTCCGCGGGCTCCAGTCGCACCGACGTGAGGTAGACGAGGCGCTGCCGGGCACGCGCGTCGCCGTGAACCTCGCCAGTGTCAGCACGGAGGACCTCGCGCGCGGTCAGGCACTCGCCGCGCCGGGACGGCTGGAGGCGGCACGCACCCTCGACGCTCGCGTCCGCGCCCTCCCCGGTGAATCGATGCGCCACAACCAACGCGTGACCGTCCACCTCGCCGCTGCCGAGGCTTCCGCCCGCCTTCGGTTGTTCGGTGCAGACGAGATCGCCGGCGGTGCCGAGGGCTGGGCACAGGTCGTGCTCACCGACCCCCTTGCTGCTGCGCCGGGCGACCTCTTCGTCGTGCGCCTGGGGGACCGGACGCTGGGCGGCGGGCGTGTCGTGGAGGTGAACGCGCCGCGCCACCGCCGCACCGACCCCGCCATCATCGAACGCCTGGCGGCGCGTGCCCTCGGCACTCCGGAGTCGCGTCTGCTCGCGGCGCTCGCGCGGGTAGAGCCGTGCACGGCGGCGGCGCTGGAACGCGCCGCCTCGCTCGCCACCGAGGAGGCGCGCCGCACGCTCGACGCCCTGGTCGAGGACGGCGCCGTGCGACGCCTTGCAGCGTCCGCGGGTGAGCCGGTGCTCGTGAGCGCCGTCACGCTCGGGCGGTACGAGGAAACGGCGCGGCGCGCGCTCGCGGCTTACCACGCGGCGTACCCGCTGCGCTTCGCGATGCCGCGCGAGGAGTTGCGGGGCGCGCTTGGGCTGCCGCAACGCGAGTTCGCGGCGGTCCTCGGCGGGCTCGCGCCCGGCATCGAGGCGCGGGGGGAGGGGGTCGCGGAGGCGGGCTGGCAGCCACAGCCCTCGCCACAGCAGCGCGCGGCCATCGAGGCCGCGGCCGCGGCCCTCGCCGCCGGCGGCGTGCAGCCCGAGCGGGTGCCGCTCGAACCCTCGATTGCGGCGTACCTCGTCGACGCCGGCCGCGCGGTCGACTGCGGCGACGGCGTGCTGCTCCACGCGGACGCCTTCGAGTCAGCGCGAAACCGGATCACCCAGGCGATGACTTCGAGTGCGACGCCGCTGACGCTGGCGGAGACGCGCGACCTGCTCGGCGTATCACGCCGGAACGCGCAGGCGATTCTCGAGGCACTCGACCGTCAGGGGGTCACGATGCGGGTCGGCGAGGGACGGACGCTGCGCGCCGCGCGCTAGCCCACGGCCGGTTTCTCGGCGTGCGGGCGCCGTCCGAACACACGCGCAAGGTCACCGACCTCCCACGCGACCAGCAGCTGCGAGGCGATCCCGATGCTGGAGTAGGTGCCGGCCGCCACGCCGACGAAGATCACGAGCAGGAACGAGGCGATCGTCGTGCCACCGAGGAGGAGCATCGTCGCGACCGTGAGCAGCACCGTCGTCGAGGTGTTGATCGAGCGCGCGATCGTCTGCACGAGGGCGGCGTTCACGTTCGACGCGAACGGCGCGTGCGGCGACTGCCTCACGTTCTCGCGGATGCGGTCGTAGACGACGATCGTGTCATGCACGGAGAAGCCGATCACGGTCAAGAGCCCCGTGACAAACATCAGGTTCACTTCGACATGGAAGAGCTTCGAGAAGAGCGAAAACGCGCCGAGCGTGATGATCACGTCGTGGAGCAACGCGACGATCGCGCACACGCCATACCGGAACGGACGTGGCAGCGAGGCGAAGGCGAAGGCGATGTAGGCCATGATGAACAGGGTCGAGACCGCCACCGCGATCGCGGTGTTCCGCACTGCCACGCGCGAAACGGTCGCGGAGACCGAGGCGAACTCACGCACCTCGAACGCGCCGAAGCGGTCGCGCAGGCCACGCTCGATCACCGTGCGCTCGCCGCGGTCGGGCTCAGGCGGGGCTGCCTTCGGCTTCTCCTGGTACTGGCGCACATCTTTCGCCGCGACGTAGCCCGAGGCTTCCCCGATTAGGATGCGGTAGAGGTCGCCCTCGATGCAGTTGTGCAGGACATCGACGACGTCCACCCGGTCGCCGGCCTTGGCCGTCCCGAGTTTCTGCGTCCCGAGTTTGCAGGCGCCCGCCCGATCGACATCAAACAGGTCGATCGAGCCCGTCGCCCCCTCGGCGCCAAGCGAGGCGGTCCCGATTGGGACGAGCGGCGCCGGCCCGACAGGCGCCGGCGTGGCCGAAGCCTCGGGTGCAACTTCCGTGAACGAACCCGGGGGCACACTCAACTCGCGCGTGCGGATCAGGTATTCCGTCGTACCGACGGTCTGTTGGATGCGCGCTTCACCGTGGCCCATGTCGGCGTAGGCACGACGCAGGTCCTCCTGAGAGACCGGCTGCGTGAACCGGATCAGCGTCGTCGACCCTGCGGTGAACTCGATGCCCGGGCGGAACGCAGGCGGGATCGCCAGGATGATCAACGCCAGCAGCGCCGTGACGCCACTGGCCAGGAACGACCACTTGCGGGTACCGACCAGGTCGAGGGTCGTCATGCCTGCGCCCCTCTGGTCGCGGTGCTCGGCTCCGGGACGAACCAGTCGTGGTGGCGGCTGACCCCCGAGCCCACGAAGAGGTGCAGGAAGATTCGCGTGACCGTGATCGCGGAGAACATCGAGACACCCACGCCGACGGCGAGCGTGAACGCGAAGCCCTGCACGAGCGGCGCGTCGAACGTGCCCAGGAAGGGCACCTGGAAGCCGCCGCCGAGGACGTACAGGATGAGGCAGGTGATCAGCGTGGTGACGTTGGAGTCGCGGATGGAAGGCCAGGCGCGCGAGAAGCCGGCGTCGATGGCGGCCGCGTAGGAGCGCCCAGCGCGCAACTCCTCCTTCATCCGCTCGAAGATCAGGATGTTGGCGTCCACAGCCATGCCGATGGACAACACGAACGCGCCGATGCCAGCGAGCGTCAGTGTCACCGGGATCAACTTGAACAGCGCGATCGAAAGCAGCGTGTACACCACGAGGGCGAACGTCGCGAGGACCCCGGGGAAGCGATAGTAGAGGATCATGAACAGGGCTACGAGCAGCAGCCCGATCTCGCCGGCCAGTACCGAGCGATGCACGGAGTCCTCACCGAGCGTGGCGTCCACGCTCTGCTCCTGGAGCACCGTCAACTGGAGTGGCAGCGCGCCCGCGTTCAACTGGATCACCAGGTCCTGCGCCCGCTCCAGCGTGAGGCCGGTAATGCTACCGCGGTCCGAGATCACGCCCTGGACCACGGGCGCCGAGAGTTGCTCGTTGTCGAGGAAGATCGCGATCTGCTGCCCGAGCCTGCGCTGCGTCACCTGCTCGAAGATCTGCCCGCCCTGGCCCTGGAACTCGAAGCCCACGCCCGGGCGGCCCGCCTGGTCGAACTGCACGTACGCGTTCGACTTGAGGAACCGGCCCGTCAGCGCCAGCCGCTGCCCGTCCACGTCGCCCGTGGCCTGCTGCCACTGGCCTGCCTCGTCACAGACGCCGACGTCGGCGGCGTTGGCGCCGGCCGCTTCGCAGAAGCGCAGCTGCGCCGTCCGTCCGAGGAGGGAGCGCGCACGCTCCGGCGTCAGGCCAGGCAACTGCACCGTGAGGTTCCGGTCGCCCTGTCGGGAGATCTCGGCCTCGGAAACACCTGAGGCGTCCACGCGCTTCCGGAGCACGCGCATCGTGCCCTCCAGCGCGTCATCCACGTTCCCCTGGAAGTCCTCGGGTACCTCCGCGCGCAAGAGCAGCCGCGTCCCGCCCTGCAGGTCGAGGCCGAGGCGCAGGGTGCGCCGTTCGAACGATCCGATCTTGATGCCCTTCCCGGCCGGCCAGGGGATCCCGCCGGGGAGGAACTCGCCCGGGGCGGACGGCCAGATCAGGTATAGCGATGCGGCCGCCATGAGGATGACGAACGTCACGGGCAGGAAGCGGCGGACGCGACGCATCAAAGGGCGCTTTCGCTAGTCGAGGTCCTGACGAGCAGCGTACCCCGGGCTAACGGCGGCGGCGAGCCGGGGGCGTGAGGCGCACTGCGGGCGTTTCGCCCTGGTCCTCTTCGTCATCCTCGTCTTCGTCGTCGTCGTCGTCCTCGTCATCCCAATCGTCGTCGTCGTCCTCGTCATCCCAATCGTCGTCGTCCTCGTCGTCCTCGTCCCAGTCGTCCTCGTCGTCGTCGTCCTCGTCCCAGTCGTCCTCGTCTTCTTCCTCGTCCTCTTCTTCCTCGTCGACGATCACGTCGTCGTCTTCGTCGTCGAGGTCCTCTTCCTCTTCCTCCTCGTCGTCGTCCTTCGTGGGGACTTCATCGGAGAGGCGGCGGCGAGCCTCGACCGGACGCGAGGCCAGCGTGAGCACCGGGCTGCCGGATGGTGACCCCGCCCAATCAGACGCCGGGAGCCGGGCAAGCACCTCGCGCACGAGGTCGACGACGTCCGCGCGTGCTGCGGGGATAGACGGGGGGCGGAGCGTCGTCGGCACGGTGGTCTCCCTCTCGCGTGTGCTGCGTCGCGGCGAACCTCGCCCGCGACGGGTCATGACTGGCTACTCGTTGCCGGTCCCTGGTCAGCGTCAGTAGACGCGTGCCGGGTCACTGTGCCGATTGCTGCGGCCGTCCCGCGAAGCATCAGGCCGGGCGCGGCCTCGAGCACGATCTCCGTCTCACGATCCTCCTGCGTGTTGATCTCGCGCACGATGGCATAGAAGCCGCCTGCCGTCAGCACCTCGTCCCCCACTTCGAGCCGGGAAATGTCGCTCCGGTGGCGCTTCTGCTGCTGGATCACGGGCCGGAGGAGGATGAAGTAGAAGGCGCCGATCACGATGAAGAGGACGAG
>SCTU01000181.1 GCA_004297315.1 Dehalococcoidia bacterium
ACCACGCTCCGCGCCTGGCGCGACGGCAAGCCCACGATTGGTGCGTGGCTCTCGATTCCGTCCGCGCACGCCACGGAATCGATGGCGCACGCGGGGTTCGACTGGCTCTGCGTCGACATGCAGCACGGCATCATCGACTACGCCGACGCCGTCGACATGATGCGCGCGATCTCGACGACCAACACGATCCCGTTCGTCCGCGTCCCGTGGAACGACCCCTCGATCATCGGCAAGGTGCTCGATGCTGGCGCATACGGCGTCGTCGTCCCGCTGATTAACAACCGCAAAGAGGCGGAACAGGCCGTGTGGGCCGCGAAGTACCCGCCGGCGGGCGGCCGCTCCTCGGGGCCCGCGCGCGCGACGCTCTACGCCGGCAGCGACTACCAGGACCACGCCAACGACGAGACCGCGCTGATCGTGATGATCGAGACGCGCGAGGGCATCGACAACCTCGACGAGATCCTTTCGGTGCCCGGCGTCGACTGCGCCTACGTCGGCCCGTCCGACCTCGCCTACGCGCTCGGCCTGAAGCCCACGGGCGACAACCGCGACGAGGGCCACCAACGCGTGTGCATGGAGATCATGGAGGCCTGCAAACGGCACGGCGTTGCGCCCGGCATGCACACGAGTTCGCTCGAGTTCGCGACGAAATGGCTGCGCGCCGGCTTCCAGATGGTCACGCTCGGCTCGGACGCCGGCTTCATGCGCGCGAAGGCCGGCGCGGACCTCGCCGCCGTCCGGGGCGAGACCGGTACCCTCGCCACCATCGCTGAGGCGTAGCGGTCGAGGCGAGACGGAGCCTGCGATGACGGTCACGCTCCCCGCGCCGCTGCTGACGGACTACCTCGTGCGCGTCTACCACGCCGCCGGATGCCCGCAGGACGAGGCGCGCATCGTCGCGGAGCACCTCGTCGAGGCGAACCTGCGCGGCCACGACTCGCACGGCGTGATCCGCACCAGCGGCTACCTCACGCAGATCCGCAACGGCGTCACGAAACCGGGCGCGGCGCCCCGCGTCGTCGAGGAGGCGCCGTCGACGGCCGTGATCGATGGCGGGTGGAACCTCGGCCAGGTCGTCGCGACGCGGGCGACCGAGGTCGCGATCGAGAAGGCGCGCGCGACCGGGGTCGCCCTCGTCACGTGCTTCAACACGATGCACGCAGGCCGCGTCGGCGCATACGGCGAGCAGATCGTGCGCGCCGGGATGGCGGCGATCGGCGGCGTGAACACGCCGGGCGCGCGGCTCGTCGCAGCGTTCGGCGGCGGGCATCGACGCACCGGCACCAACCCGCTGATGTTCGCCTTCCCCGGCGACACGCCGGCGACGCCGTTCGTCCTCGACATGGCGACGTCCGTGGTCGCCGAGGGCAAGCTGCGCGTCGCCGTGAACAAGGGCGTCCCCGTGCCCGAGGCGTGGATCCTCGACGGCGACGGCCACCCCTCGACCGACCCGCGCGACTTCTACGGCAGCGGCGCGAACCCCAGGCCCGGCACGCTGCTTCCCGTCGGCGGCGCGTCCAGCGGCTACAAGGGCTTCGGCCTCAACCTCGCCGTCGAGGCGCTCGGCGGCATGCTCTCGGGCGCTGGGACCGCCGTCGAGGGCGCGCGCGGCACGAACGGGCTGTTCATCATGGCGATCGACATCGTGCGCTTCACGCCGCTCGCCACCTTCGTCAGCCTGATGGCCGGCCTCGGCGCGCACGTGAAGGAGCCGCCCTACCAGCCCGGCGTCAGCGAGGTCCTGCTCCCCGGCGAGTCGGAGCGCCGCATGCGCGCGCAGCGCCTGCGCGACGGCGTCCCGCTCGACGACGAGACCTGGAAGCAGACCGTCGAGGCCGCGGCCGCCCTCGGCGTCGACGCGCCGGACGTGGCGTCGCTCTGATGGCCCCACGCGCGAAGCCCGGCGACTCCGAACAGGGGCACATGTTCGCCCCCGGCAACTGGCAGGGGCTCGCCACTGCCTGCGCCGACGTCGCGCGCGACCTCGGCCTCCAGGTCGAGACCGAGGTCTACGTCGGCCGCCGCATCTGGGGCGCGCGCCGCCGCATCGACGTCGTGGTGAGCGATCCGTCGCAGCGCCGCTCGCTCGGCATCGAGGTGAAGTACCAGCGCAGCGCCGGCTCCGCCGAGGAGAAGATCCCCAGCACGATCGAGGACATCCGCGCCTGGCCGATCCCCGGCATCGTCGTC
>SCTU01000182.1 GCA_004297315.1 Dehalococcoidia bacterium
GAAGTCGGAGTTCGACGAGCGCATGTTCGTCAGCTTCTTCTCGCGCGTGACGTTCACGTCCATGTCGTCCGAGCGCGAGTTCTCGCCCACGATCATCCCCTCGTAGACGTCCGTCCCCGGCGGTACGAACATCGCGCCGCGCTCCTGCAACGAGAGCAATGCGTACGCCGTCGTCGGGCCGGAGCGGTCGGAGACCATGCTCCCGGACGGACGCGTGCGCACCTCGCCGTGCCACGGCTCGTACCCGGCGAAGAGGTGGTTGAGGAGTCCCGAGCCGCGTGTCTCAGTCAGGAACTCCGTGTGGAAGCCGATGAGGCCACGCGCGGGGACGATGGCGATCACGCGGACGCGTCCGGACCCGTGGTTCACCAATTGCTCGATGCGGCCCTTGCGGAGCGCGATCAACTGCGTGACCACGCCGAGGTATTCCTCGGGTACGTCGACCGTCAGGCGCTCCATCGGCTCGTGCAACTTGCCGTCGATCGTCTTCGTGACGACCTCGGGCTTGCCGACAGTGAGTTCGAAGCCCTCGCGACGCATCGTCTCGATCAGAACGGCGAGTTGCAGCTCCCCCCGCCCCTGCACGATCCAGGAGTCGGGGCGGTCCGCGGGCAGGACACGGATCGAGACGTTGCCCAGGATCTCCGCGTCCAGCCGGTTCTTGATCATGCGCGCCGTCAGCTTGTTGCCCTCGCGGCCCGCCAGCGGCGAAGTGTTCGCGCCGATCGTCATCGACAGCGTGGGCTCGTCGACGCGGAAGACGGGCAACGGACGCGGGTCAGCCGGGTCGGTGAGCGTCTCCCCGATCGTGACGTCGGCGAGCCCGGCGACGGCGATCACCTCGCCCGGGCCGGCCTCCTCTGCGGTGACCCGCTCGAGGCCCTCGGTCACGGTGAGCTCGGCGATGCGGACGTTCGTGATCGTGCCGTCCACGCGGCACCACGCCACCATCTGCCCGCGCTTAATCGTGCCCTGCCGGACGCGGCAGAGCGCGAGGCGGCCGAGGTACGGCGAGGCGTCGAGGTTGGTCACAAGCGCCTGCAGCGGGTGGCCCTCCTCGTAGGAGGGGGCGGGGATGTGCTCGCGCAGGATGGTGAAGAGCGGTTCGAGGTCGGTGCCCGGCTGCGCCAGGTCGAGCGTGGCAGTGCCGGCGCGCGCCGAGCAGTAGACGATCGGGAACTCGATCTGGTCCTCGGTGGCGTCGAGGTCGAGGAAGAGCTCGTAGACCTCGTCCACGACCTCCTTGATGCGGGCGTCGGGGCGGTCGATCTTGTTGATCACGAGGACGATCGGGAGCCGGCGCGCCAGCGCCTTCCCAAGCACGAAGCGCGTCTGCGGCAGCGGCCCCTCAGAGGCGTCGACGAGCAGCAGCGCGCCGTCCACCATCTGCAGGCCGCGCTCGACCTCGCCGCCGAAGTCGGCGTGGCCGGGCGTGTCGATGATGTTGATCTTGATCCCGCCGTGCCGGACCGCGGTGTTCTTCGCGAGGATCGTGATCCCCTTCTCGCGTTCGAGGTCCGTCGAGTCCATCACACGGTCGACGAGCGCCTGGTGCGCGCCGAAGGTGCCGGACTGGCGCAGCATGGCGTCCACGAGCGTGGTCTTGCCGTGGTCGACGTGGGCGATGATCGCCACATTCCGCAAATCGTCACGCTGAGGCATCGCACGCTCCGCCACCAAGGCCATCTGAGAAGGGAGGGGATCTCACGCTACGTGCGCGCGGGCTGGGGGGCAATGTGCGACGGTTGGGAGTGATGCGGACCGCTCGACTTGATTCACCGGTTCCTTCCCAGACTGAACGCAAGGTGACGCTGCCGTCATCGTCGCGGGGACACCCCAGGACAGCGCAAGCCCGCTTCGTCAGCAGGAAGACGCATAACCCAGCGGAACGGTTAACGTGATTGGAATCTGAGGAGCACCCGATGGTTATCCCCGCCAACGAACCCCTCGACGTGATGGAAGCGCTGCACTCGACGCCTTCGCGCCGCTACCTGAAGGCTGACCCGATCCCGGACGACGTGCTGCGGGCGATCCTCGACGCCGCGATCCGCGGGCCAACACCGGGGAACGCGCAGAACTGGGGCTGGGTGGTGGTCACCGACCCCGAGGTGAAACGGCAGGTCGCGGAGTGGTACCGCGAGGGCTGGCAGCGCGCCTACGGCTCCCGTCGCGAGGCGATCCTGGCGGCTGGCCCAGACGCGGGTGGCCTCGGCCGGCGGAACTTCCTCTCGGCGGAGCACCTCGCGATGCACCTCGAAGAGGTGCCCGCGTGGGTGATCCCGGTGCTGGGAGGCGCGGCGAAGTCGCAGAACCCGCGCGCCGGGTCCTCGATCTATGGCGCGGTGCAGCAGTTGATCCTCGCCGCCCGCGCGTTCGGCATCGGCGCGACGCTGACCTCGCTCTACGCGGGGCACGAGGACGACGTGAAGCAACTGCTGGGGATCCCGGAGGACGCGCTGACGATGGCGCTGATCCCCCTCGGCTATCCGGCGCAGGGCCGCTGGGCGGAACCGAAGCGACGCGGCATCGATGAAGTCGTGCACTGGGAGCGCTGGGGGACGAAGCGACCGTAGGATCGGGGCAATGCTCAAACTCGCTGCCCGCTTCGTCTTGATGGTCGCCGCACTTGCCCTCCTGGCGTGCGACACGAAGCCGCAGCAGGCGACGCCGCCACCCGGGGGGCCGCCGCCGCCGCCGTCCACCTCGGCACCACCGCCCCCGCCACCGCCGCCCTCGGCGACACCGACCGCGACTGCTGCCGCCGCCACCCAGGTGATCCGGTACGTCCCGCCAAAGCCGGACGCGACCACCACGCAGGACGGCTCCTGCTTCGCGCGCTCCGCGGCGCTCTCGTGGCGGGAGGACACCTACCGTTGCAGCGTGGGAAACGGGATCTCCGACCCATGTTTTGCTCTCGCGGACGGCACCCTCGTCTGCGACGCCAACCCGACGAGGGCGGACGCGAAGCCCTTCATCCTCCGGCCAGCCGGGCCACTTCCCACCGAACCGCGTAACGCCGCCCAGCTCGAGGCAGGCAAGACGAACGGCTGGCTCGTGAAACTCGCCGACGGCACCGTCTGCGGCTTTCTCACCGGCGCGACGGCCGGGTTTGACGGGCTGCGGATCAACTACGGCTGCACCGATCGCACCTCGATCCTCGGCGACATCACACCGGGCACGATCTGGACGGCGCGTGTAGTGACCGGCTCTGTCGGCCCGAGCGGGTTCACACCGGCGACCGACCAGGTGAAGCCGATCGCCACCGTCTACCAGTAGCCCTCGCCCGCTGTGCCTATCATCGATGTCCCACCATCGAGGAAGGCGCTGACCCTGCGGCGGACGCTCATCCTCGCCACTGTCGCCTGCACCGCCCTCGCCCTCGGCTGCTCGGACGCGGACGAGCCCCCGGCCTCCACGCCGGCTTCGTTCGCCGCAACCGCGACGGTGGCAGTCGCGACGCCCACGCCGGCGCTCGCTGTCGAACCGACCGCCTTGCCCACCTCGTCCCCGAGCCCGACGCCGAGCCCGGTGCCCGCACACACGCCGGCTCCCTCGACACCCGTCGCTACCCACAGTGGCGCGATCGAGGTCGAGCGGGGGACGTCGGCGCGGCCGGAAGTCGCGCTCACATTCGACTGTGGGTGGCGGGCGGAGGCGACGCCGGAGATTCTGCGCATCCTCGAAGAGGAGAATGTCGTCACGACCTGGTTCATGATGGGGATCTGGGCCGAGGCGCATCCCGACCTGACGAAGCGCATCGCGGCGAAGCACGAACTCGCCACCCACTCGTGGGATCACCCCGACTACCGCGACCTGACCGACGCGCAGATCGCCGCCGACCTGAAGCGCACCGACGACTTCCTCCGCACCTTCAGCGGGCGCGGCTCGGCGCCGATCTGGCGCGCGCCCTCAGCAGCGCGGGACCAGCGCGTCCTGGACGCCGCCGCGCGCGCCGGCTGGCCGGTGCACGTGTTCTGGACGACCGGGCCGACCTCGGCCGGGTTTGCCAGCGGTGACTCCCTCGACTGGACCGAGGCCTCCGCGGCCACCGTGCGCGCGAACCTGCTGCGCGCGATTGGCTTGGGCGGCGGATCGATCCTCGTCGTCCACTGTGACGCCGAGGCCACGCGGGACGTCCTGCGCGAGGTCGTGCGGGAGTACCGGAAGGCGGGGTTGGAGTTCGTGACGGTGTCCCAACTGCTCCGCCCGTAGGCCGGGGCCACCTCCCACGAGCGCCCGTTACCGATCCTTCACCCGTCAGCACCCGACGTACACCTCACCTACTCCGGATCCGCTCGGGCGCGCCGCCTAATGTCTCCCCATCGAGGCGCGGAGGTGCGGACGATGACGATGCAACTGGTCGAGCGGGCGGACACCGTGCGTGTGACCGCGGGCCCGTTTCGCACGTTCAGCCAGATCGCGGAGTTCCAGACGACGGTCGCGCGGCTGCAGGGCGTCTCCAGCGCCCGCATCCAGAGCGCGCAGCGAGGCGTCCTCGTGCTGGATGTCGACTACGACGGCCTCGTGCCGCTGCACGTACGTCTGCGCGAGTTGCGCGACGCCCGCTGGACGCAGGTGCAGGCGGCGGAAGACGCGGTGGAGATCGCGGTCGCGTAGGCGGCGCGCCGCCTACCCCTCATGGGAGCCCTCGCGGCGGAGCGAGGGCTCCCTCCATTTCCGGCTGGACGCACGCGGACGACTGCGCCTCAACGGGAGGCTGGGGCCGCCCGCTTTTGGCTGCAATGGAAAAGTTATGCAACGTGATGCGTTCATCTCTGGTAAGACCATCTTCGCCTGGCCAGACTGACGTGTGGGCACGTCCTGCCCGAGTCTGCAACCAGCAGCGAAGGGCAGCCTCCCGTTAGGAGGCGGTCATGATCGCCCGCAGCTTCACGCTCGCACCCGGTCAGGTTCAGGAATTGCGCGCACGCCACCCTGTCACTCCTGACCAGTCGTGGGTACCCGATGTCGTCCGGACGCACGGATGGGCGGCAGCGAACGTCCGGTACCTTGAAGGCGAGCGTCAACGCTCCTTCAGCGCGATGAAGGATCTGCTTTCCGTCCTCGGGGTCGACAAACCTCGCGACCCCGACGAGGCGATCGAAATCCTCGCGCTTGCCTTCGAGGTGTTTGCCCCCGAAACCGGCTTCGCGGGCCTGCTCCGGCGCGACCCGGGCCACAAGCTCTACGTGAAGAACCGCCAGTGCCCCACGAACGCACTGATGGAGTCGCAGCGCTGTTTCGGCGTCACCGCCTGCGCGTCCTGGCACCGCCGGCGCGGCTGGTTTGACGCCCTGCAGGTCGACGCGACGGACAGCATCTACTCCGAGCAACGGTGGGGCTCGCCGGCCTGCTCCGCGGTCCTCTGCGTCTACGCGGTATTGCCGCAGGACGCGACCAGGCCGCCGTTCCGGCACGCCTCGCCGGCTGACTGGCCGCTCGCCGGATAGAGGGCGCTCCCACCTGACGGACTGCGTCATTGTCCTCTGGCGCAGCCGCGGATCCCCGGTAGTGGGTCAGCTTGACCTAGCCCACTACCGGGTCCGTCACCCGCCACTTGAGCCGTAGACTGTGCCAGCCGGTCGGGGCCGGCCATTCGAGGCGCGCGGGGCACGGTTGGGACAGGCAGATGGCATGGCCCAACGCCGCGACGGCCCTCGCCGCCCTCGCCGTTGCCGGAATCGCATGCTCCAGCCAGGGTTCGAGGTGCGTTGAGGTCCCGCTGACTCCCCAGGCGCGCGCCACGCTCGCAGTCGAATCCCCGCGCGTGGGCTTCATCCCCCTGCCGCCGTGCGCCGCCGGTCGCGGGTTCACGGTAGCCTCCGTCTTCGTCGACGCCCTCCCTGGCACGCCCCCCGGACAGCGCATCAGTTTCATCGTCGAGCGAAACGGGGAGCCCTCGTACGTGCTGAGCGAGACGCGCGCCGCGGTGACCTCCACTCAGATCCCGCAGGGGACTCGCCGTCTGCGTGTCACCTCGAACTCAGCTGTCGCCGACGGCTTTATCGGGATGTCCGAAGGCGGCGGCGAGATGGCTTATTTGCGCTGGCGCGAGGGCGGCGTCACGTACGAACTCGACGCCACGCTCGGACGAGGGCTGGACGAGGCGGACGTGCGTCAGATCGCGGCCGCGCTCATGCGCCGCGCGCCGGACGTGTCCCCATGACCGACCCGCTTCCCGCGCGCGCCCTCGACTGGGTAAGGAGCGCCGTCCCGGGTGCGCGCGGCGCCCACACGGTCGAGAGGTTTGCGGGCGCGACGACTTCGTCGCTCCACGCGATCGAGGTCGAGCGCGCGGGCGCGCCGCCGCTCGCGCTTGTGCTGCGTCGCTATACCGACGCGAAGGTGCGCGCGGAGGAGCCGCAGTTCCCACGCACCGAAGCCGCCGCCCTCCGGCTGCTCGACGGCGCACCCGGCGTGATCGCGCCTCGTCTGATCGCGGTCGATGAGACGGGCGAGGCGTGCGACGTACCCGCGGTGCTGATGACACGGATCGAAGGACGGCCGACTCTGACGCCGGAGGATATAGGGGTGTGGGTTCGCGGACTCGCGGAAGCCCTCGCGGCCATCCACCATCTCGATGGCGCGACGCTCGAGGGTTCCTACGAGCGCTGGCACGACCCGGTGACGCTCCGGCCGCCTTCCTGGACGCGGCAGCCGGAGGCGTGGGCCCGACTGGTCGAGGCGTCCCACGACCTCGAACCCTCGGGCGAGGTGGTGCTCCTCCATCGCGACTACCACCCGGGCAACGTGCTGTGGTCGGGCGGCGCGGTCAGCGGCATCGTGGACTGGCCGAACGCCTGCCGCGGGATCGCGGCGCTCGATGCCGGCCACTGCCGGCGCGACGTCGTCATGACCCACGGCGTCGAGGTCGCCGAGGCGTTCCTCGCGGCCTACGGGGAGGCCTCGGGGCGCGCGCCGGACGCGCTGTGCGACGCGCTCGCGCTGCTGGACTGCGCACTCGTGGCTGGCGGGCACCGTGCCAGCGCGCTCGCGGCCTACCACGCCTACGGGCGCGCCGACCTCAGCCTCGAACTCGTGTGCGAGCGTCTCGATGAATACGCGACGCTGATCGCGCGCCGCCTCTAGCTCGCCCGCTCGCGCGTCCTACTGCAGACGCCGGAGCCCCCGGTTGAAGAGACCCATCGACGCCGTGAAGAGCAGGAGGACCACCGCCAGTCCCCCGATGGCCAGTTGCGGCCCGAACCACTCGGAGAGGAAGCCGACGCCGAAGGTGCCGAAGGAGACCACGCTGTACTGCATCATCCAAACGGACACCACTCGCCCGCGGTATTCGTCCTCCGAGTACGTCTGGATCAGCACCTGCCCCAGCGAGAGCCGCATCGCCGAGGAGATACCGAGCGCGAGCATGATCGGCATCATCACGAGGTAGTGCGTGTTCAGCGAGAAGCCGATCAGCGTGACGGCCATGATCGACGCCACGCCCACCAGCAGCGGCCCGCGCTGCCGCGGAGGAAGCGAGGCGATCACGAGCGAGCCGAGCATCGCCCCCACGCCCGAGATCGCGACCAGGACCCCCTGCTCCGCCGCCCCCTTCTTCATGACTTCTTCCACGTACCCGGGCAGCATCATCGAGTAGGGCATGGAGAGCAGGACGATGATGAAGTTCACGGAGATCAGCGTCCGAAGGTGCTCGTTGTGCAGCATGTGGCGCGCCCCCTGCGCCAGGTCCGAGAAGCCCCCGCGAGGGCGCTGCACGGCAATCCCCGCCCTCGCGCTCTCCTCCGCGAAGGAGTACATCGGACGCCGGGGGAGACGGGCGGACAGAGCGGCGGCGAAGAACGCGAGCGCCGCCATCACCGCGAACGCCCACGCTGCGCTCACCGTCGCGATCAGCGCGCCGCCGATGCCTGGACCGACCGTCTGCATGAGATTCGTCCCGGAGGTGTTCAGCCCAATCGCGTTCATCATCCGGTCGCGGCCGACGATGTCCGGGATGATCGTGTGTCGCGAGGGCGTCGTCGTTGCCTGGAGTGCCCCCTGGAGCGCCGCGGTGACCAGCAAGTGCCAGTAGGCGAGCATGCCGAACGCGGCGAGCAGCGCGAGCCCCACGGAGATGATTCCGACGGCGGCCTGGCCCGTGAACAGCACGGCCTTCTTCGGGAAGCGGTCGGCGACCACCCCTCCCACCGGATAGAACATCAGGCTGGGGATCGCGTTTGCCAACGCGGTCAGGCCGAGGGCGGCAAACGAGCCGGTCAGGCGGAACACCAGCACGCCTTGCACCAGGGACATCATCTGCATCCCGGCGAACTGCATCAGGTTGCTTGAGATCACAAGACGGAACGCGGGGACCGACAGCGCGTCGAACGTCCGTAGCCGGCGCCGCTGCGCGACGGGGACGGTCGATGCCGCCCCCGCTGGCTCCGCGCGCCCGCTCTCGGAGATGCTCATCGGCTCCTCGGTCAGCACCGTACCGGCGTCACTGACGTCCGGTCGGGCAAGGCAGGGACTGACTATATACGACGATGACGCGCGTGATGCGACGGGCTGCCGGAGGCCGTCACACGGCCGCTCAGCGAGTGGCTGCAGGTGCCTCGCCCGCTCGCCCGGACCGAGCCGGAGGCCCCAGCGCCACCGCATCCTCGATCAACGCGCCGAGACGGGCCTCGCTCACCGCGCCCTCGATGCGGCCCACGAAGGAGCCGTCGGCGGCGAAGACCAACGTGGTCGGGAGCACCGTGACGTTGTGCGACTGGGTGAACGTGCCATCGTCCACGGCGTGCGGGTAGTCCAGCCCGTGCTCCTTCGCGAAGGCGAGCGCAGCCTCAGGATCGTCCAACCGCACGATGCCAAAGAACGAGGCAGCCGAGGGGCGGCCTGCCATCCGTTCCAGCACAGGCGCTTCCTCCTGGCAGGGTCCGCACCACGAGGCCCACACGTTCACGACGACGACGCGCCCGGCGAACGCCGCCTGCGTGAGCCGTCCGCCATCGAGTCCCGGGAGGTCAAACGGAAGCGCCGCCTCCGCCGTTGGAGCGCTGTCGTCGCGCAGCACCAGCGCCAGCACGAGCAGAACGGACGCGGCCAGCAGCAGCGTGCCGCCGAGTGCGAGCGCGAAGAGCCGGGTCGTGGCAGCGCGGGCCGAGGTGCCGTCCACGGCCTCGACGGCGGACGACGTGATCTGCGACTGATCGTCCATGCAGTGCTCCTGCTAGCAGGATAGCCGGACGCTACTCGTTGCCAGCCGGGCCGGGCGGGACGTCGCGAGGGAACGCGGAGCCGGGGCCGGTACCCGTAGGCGGAGGTGGCGTCGGCGTGGGGATGGGCGTGACCGGGCCCGGCGCAGGCGTCGAGGGCGGCGTGCTGCCGCTCGCGGAGCAGACGAGGATGATCGGCACCTCCGGGAGCGCGCCGGTGCCCATCTGGGCCGTCCAAGTCTCGTTCACAAACGCCGGTGCGCCCACGATGTACGCGATCAGCACGCCGCTCCGGCTCACCCAGACCGAGCGCACGCCGCAGCCGAGGCCCTGGGCAGCGCTCACCAGCGCCTCGATCCGCCCGCCCGTCCACAGCACGAGCGAATAGCCGCCGGCCGTAGACACGCTGCCCGAGATCGTGCCACCCGCCGGTGGGGGCGGCGTCGGCGCAGCGGTCGGCGCAGAGGGTGGGGGTGTGGGGGCCGCCGTGCCGGGCACGATGTAGATGCCGGCCACCCAGCCGGTCTGGCCGCCAGCGCTCACCCGCTCCCAGCGCAGCCCGTCGGCGTCCTGCGACTCGCCGAGGGCGAATACCTGAGAACCTTCCGCAAGGCAGGTGATGAGTGCGCCGGTCAGGCTCGGCGTCGCGCGCATCCGCAGGCAGTCGCCGTCCGCCCGCACGATGTATGGCCCGGTCGCCGCACCGACGGGGGCGGGGAGCACCGCGAACAGGAGCACGACCAGGCCGGCGACCGGCAGCCACGCGCGGTGGCGCCAGGGGCGGGCCTCCCCGAGTGATCGAGCGTGCGCTGCTTCCCGGTGCATCAACCGAGGATAGCCGCCGCCCTCAGTCGCGACGAGCGCGCTACGCTCGCGGCGCAAACGCACAAGGGCGAGGAGGACGCGATGGTTGGGCAGGCGCATGCCGATCTAACGGCCGCGGTGGGCGCGGCGTTCCCCGCCGCCCGCGCCGCGCTCGAACGCCTCGTCCGCATCCCCTCGGTCGGCGCCGAAGGCGCGGGCGCGCCGGCGATGCGGGAGGCCGCCGAAGCCGCCGCCTCGATGCTTTCTGACCTCGGGTTCGAGGGCACGCGCCTGCTCGAGGTGCCGGAGGCAGCGCCCGCTGTCTACGCCGAGCGTACCGGGCCTGCCGGCTCCCCGACCGTGTTGCTTTACGCCCACTACGACGTGCAGCCGGTGGGCGACCGCGCGCAGTGGAGTGCCGACCCCTTCGAGCCCGTCGAGCGCGCGGGCCGCCTCTATGGCCGCGGCGCCTCCGACGACAAGGCGGGCATCGCGATGCACCTCGCCGCGCTTCGAGCGCTGCTCGCCTGCGGCCCGCTTCCCGTCACGGTGCGCGTCTTCTTCGAGGGCGAGGAGGAACAGGGGTCGCCGCACGTAGCGGCCTTCGTCGAGCGTTACGCCTCGCTGCTGCGCGCGGACGTCATCGTCGTGGCCGATTCCGAGCACTGGCGCGCGGGCGAGCCCGCGCTGACCACCTCGCTGCGCGGGATCGTCGACTGCGAGGTGGAGGTGCGGACGGCGCACGCGGCCGTGCACAGCGGGCAGTTCGGCGGAGCAATCCCGGATGCGATCTCGGCGCTCGCGAAACTCCTCGCGACGCTACACGACGACGCCGGCCGGGTCGCGATCGCCGGGCTGGTGCGGGCCGGGACCGCCCCAGTCGACGAGGACGAGGCACACCTCCGGCAGGCGGCCGGAATGCTGGAGGGGACGCAGTTCATCGGCGAAGGGCCGCTGAGCGCACGCCTGTGGTTGCAGCCGGCCGTCTCAGTGCTCGCCATCGACGCGCCGCGGATCAGCGAGGCGGTGAATGCGCTGGTGCCGGTCGCACGTGCGAAGGTGAGCGTGCGCCTGGCGCCGGGGCAGGACCCGGCCGCCGCGATGGACGCGCTCGTGGCGCACCTCGAGTCGCACGCGCCGTGGGGTGCGCAGGTCACGGTCACGCGCGGGTCGATGGCCGCCCCGTTCCGCCTCGACACCTCAAGCGCCGCCTTCGAGGCGTTCCGCTCCGGGTTGCACGAGGCATGGGGCTGTGCCCCGGTCGAGATCGGCGTCGGCGGATCAATCCCCCTCGTCGCCGTGCTGTCAGCGGCGCAACCCGAGGCCGCGATCCTGCTGACCGGTGTCGGCGAGCCGGAGAGCCGGATCCACGGCCCGGACGAGAGCCAGGATCTCGAGGAGTTGCGTCGGGGCGCGCTGGCCGAGGCGATCGCGCTCCGGCTGATCGGCGGAGGCTAGCCCGCCACGGCGACCTCGGAAGGCTGAGCCTCGGCGCGCCCGACGGGCTGTTTCGCCAGTCCGACGAGCACGATCGCGACCACCCCCAGCGCTGCGACCGTGAAGAACGCGCCGTCGTAGTTGCCCACGCGGTCGAAGTAGAACGACGTGAGGAACGGCGAGCTCGCGCCGATGATCAGCGAGAACGGCAGCCCCGCGCTGCGCACCGCGCCGAGGTAGCGCCGCCCGAAGTAGGACGCCCAGACGACTTCCTGCAGCGGGATCAGGCCGCCCCAGCCGAGGCCGAGCATGAAGAACCCGGCAGCCACAGCGACGTCGGCATGGTTGCGCACGGCGATCACGATCACCACCATCGACACCGCGTTCACGGTGAACCCGATCAGCGACAGCCGCTGCGCGCTCGCGTAGTCGATCAACCAGCCCCACACCGGCTTGGAGAGCAACGAGGGCACCGAGGTGAGCAGGATCATGCCTGCGCCCACCTTCCGGCTGTACCCGGCGTCCTCCATGAACGGCACGGTCTGTACGAGCATGACGCCGATCGACAGCG
>SCTU01000183.1 GCA_004297315.1 Dehalococcoidia bacterium
GGGAAGCCAGTCTGCATAACGTTCGCCGACTACAACGGCCTTCGCGACTCTATCGGAGGCAATCGTGACTAGCGGCCGCACGCCGGAGCGACCCGATACAAGCCGCGCTACCACCAGCCCGAGAAAGAGGTCCTCGAGCGATTGTTCCAGGAAAACGTAGAACTCAAGAAAGCCTCCCGCATAAACGCGCGAGAGATCTGCGTCCGATATGGCATGGGTGCGGTAGAGCGCGTCCATCCGCGTCACGTACGCGTCAATGCTTCGAGCACGCGTACCGACGCTATCAGCGAGTGTCTGAGCGGGACGACTCATTTCACCATGGCCCGAAGGAACTTGAAGCGCGTCGTCCGCCGTCCTGTGTCCGCTGAGGCTCGGCGGACAGCATCAAGGACAGACGCCGGCACATTCTCGGTCTGAAAGGCCTCGCTTGCAGCGAGGAGGGCGGTGCGTGCGGCGCGGGGCAACCGCCGAGCGGGGCGGCGAGTGGTGGAGCTCTTCAATCCGAAGAGAAGGTCATAGAGAAACAAGAAGGCCGTGTAGAAATGGACTTCGCTGGTATAGATGGTCTCCGTGATCCCGTCGCCGAGAACCTCCTCGAGCGTATCCATGACGACGCGGAAACGACGGGAGAGCTCTGTGCGTCCCGGGAATCGCGGGTCGTACTGTTCGTAAAGTTTGTCGAGTCGAGTTTGAGTCTTGCCCGTGATACCCCTGATCATGCTCATCATCAGGTCACTCGTGATTTCAACCTCGTGCATCCGACTGATTTGCTCATCCGACACGACATGCCAGTCACGCCAGCGGTCAAGTTGCTCCAGGCCGAGGTCATACATGGTCGTCTTGAATTCGCCGAACCATTCCGCGTTCCGGAGCTCCTGACCATTCAGGCGAACACCAGTCGAATTGAGACGTGCAAACATCTGCAGGACTTCACGGTCTTCGACAGTGGTCGGCAGTACATGGGTACTGAACTCGTATCCGAGTATTTGGAGCTGGGCCTCGTCAGGCAGGTTCTTGAATCGTGTGTCTGCGAACTCGGGGTTATGGATTTCACGGACTAGAAAATCGTCAGTGTCGGAGTAGTCGGCTAGAGCGCTGGGCTCCACAAAGGCGAGAATCGTTCGTAGGCGCTGCTGCCCATCGACTACCTCTCGCAGCGTCCGGCGCGTTGACAAGTCCACGCGCTCGCGGATGTAGATGATGGGGGCCGGGAGTCCACGAAGGACCGTATCTAAGAAGTATGACTTAGCTTCGGGCTTCCAAACCGGGCGCCGCTGAAAGTACGGATTAAGGAGCAGGGTTCCATCTCGTGCCCAGCCGAGGAAATCCGAGATGCGAAACTGCGTCTTGGTGATGTCGATGACGCGCATGACCGTCCTCCGTTACCGGCGGGAGAGTTGCCGACAGATCGGTTACGAGGAAAGTTACACCGAATGTCACTAAGGACGGGAGAGCGGGTCGAGGCTGGCCAGAGGCGACCGAGAAGCGGCTGCGGCGTTGAATCGCCGGTTAGTCGCCCAGCCTGGACATAGGGGCAGCGTTCACGGAGTGGGCGCCGGGCGCTCCTCGATGGGCTCGTGCCGTACGAGCAGGCGAGTCAGGAGTCGCGGACGCTGGAAGGCCAGTTGGCGGCCCTCGAGGGCCGAGCGGCGGGTGATATCGGCGGGGTGATGAACTGGCCGACGTGCGCACGCTGTGGCCGCTCATGACGGCGGAGGAGCGACACAGGTTCGTGCGTCTCGTCCTGAAGTCAGTGGTGCTCGACATGGACAGCGGCGAGGTTGCGGGGATCGGCCTCAGGAAAACTTCGAGCCCCTGTTCCGGGATCGCCAGCGGCGTCGGAACAGGGGCTCTTGAGTTGTTGAGTGGCGACCCCGATCGGATTCGAACCGACGGTCTCCACCGTGACAGGGTGGCGTGTTAGGCCTCTACACCACGGGGCCGCGTGATCAGATTCTACCCTAACGAGGCCCGTTCCCGTGCGTCAACGCCGAGGGCGTTCGGACGAGGCGGCCCCGTGCGCCCTCGGGCGGCGGGACCTAGACTCGGGGGGAGGAGAGCCGCATGCCGAACACCCCGCCGCGCCGTCGCCTGACCCGCCGCGTCGCGCCGCCTCGTCCTACCTATGATGGCGCGCCCGTGCCCGCTGCCGCCGGCCACCACGAGACACGCGAGGCGCGACGGCCGGTGAACTACGTCGCGCGCGAGGCCGTCAACGTGAAGATGGAACTCCGCCGCGTCGCCGGCATCTCCGCAACCTGCTTCGGGCTGCTTGCCATCCTCGCCGTCATCGACCGCCTCGGGTAGGGCCAGGCCGGCCCCGAAGCGATCGACGTCAGCGCAAACGGTTCGACACCGTGCTGACCGAGGTCAGCACGAGGAAGATCCCGACGAAGTCGCGGAGCAGCGTAGTCGAGTCGCCTCCTCCGCCGACGAACCGCACGACCGCCATCAGCAGCAGCGCCGCGCTCGCGATCGCGATCACACGCGGCCCGCGCTTCCTCGACACCCGCATGATCGCGGCAGCCATCAGTGTCCCCGCGCCCGAGCCCGCGGCGATCCCCACGAGGATCATCAGGAACCCGCCACCGCGTGGCGGGAGCAGCAGTGCGCCAGCGATCCCCAGCATGACCGCGAGCGGAATGGCCACTCCGCCGATCCGCAGGGCGTCGAACACGCCCACCTGGTGGATCGGCAGCGTCGGCGCGCGCCCGCAGTCGGGGCAGCGCACGCCACCGGGCGTGTAGACGAGACAGCGCGGGCAGATCGGCGTCCCGCAGCGGCCGCAGGTGAGCGCCGTCTCCACATCGGGATGGCGGGCGCACATCGTTGGAGTCGTGGGGTCGGTGGTGGTCATCGGGCCGCCCCCGGCACGCGGGCCCCCGCCGAGGCAGCTGCCTCGAGGAACGCCTCGGCCGCCTCCGCCGGGAAGTCGAAGCCGCCCGGCAGGACCTCCTGATTGCGTCCCGCGCCGTGGTAGTCCGACCCGCCCGAGGCCGCCAGGCCGAGGCGCACGGCGAGCGCAGTGAGCGAGGCGGTAGTCTCGGGCGGGTAGAAGCGGTAGTAGCACTCGATGCCCCACAGGCCGGCGGCCGCCATCGCCTCGGCGCGCGGGGCGTAATCGACGGTGAACGGTGGG
>SCTU01000184.1 GCA_004297315.1 Dehalococcoidia bacterium
GGCTCCGAGCGCTCGCTTGGCGCTACCTGATGGCCCGCGCCGTCTCGCCGGCGGCGCTGTTCTCCATCCTCCAGGCGGGCCTGCTCCTCAACCATGTGTTGCCCATGAAGGCCGGTGAGTTCGCCCGTCCGCTGCTCCTCCAGCGGCGCGGGGTGCCCCTTACCGCGGCGGTCACGACGACTGTGCTGGCGCGCGCGCTGGACGTCCTCGCGCTGCTCGCGATCGCTGTGGTGGCGAACGGCCCGCTCGTCGCCGGGGCGGCGAAGACTGTCGCGCTGGCGGGTGCCTTGTTCGCCACCGGCGTGCTTGTCGTCGTGCGCCTGCGGCGTGTCCCCGCGTTGCCCGAGGCCGTGCGAGGGCGCCTGCACATAGCCGCCACCTCATTGCGGGCTACCCCGATCCGAGGTCTCGCGGCCAGTCTGCCGCTCGTGCTGCTGAGCTGGATGCTCGAGGCAGGAATGCTCATCGCGGCAGCAAGACTGCTGAGCCTCGACCTGGCGGTCTCAGTGGCAATCGGCGTGACTGCCTTCACCATCCTCTTCCAGGTGATCCACATCACACCGGGTGGGCTCGGGCTGTACGAGGCGAGCATGACGGGCATCCTCGTGTTGCAGGGCATGCCCGCAGATGACGCCCTCGCGCTCGCGTTGCTCACGCACGGCCTCAAGTTCGGCTATGCGTTGACGGTCGCGCCGGTGTGCGCCATCCCCGCCGCGGTGTCGATCTTCCGTGGCCGCGCGGCCGACGCCCCCCGGAGGGCATCGCGCGTCGAGATCGCGGCAGCGCGGCTGTGGAACGTGTTGAACGAGGGCAAGCCGTTCTCGCCGACGTTCGCGCTAGGTGTGCTCCTGCTGCTCGGCACGCCCCATTGGGCACAGGCTGCGTACTGGGCACGGGCGGCGGTCGCGTTGCTGACAGTGATGCCGCTGGCGCTCGTGTTCTGGCGGTTTGACTTCCCGCTGCGACTCCGCTCGGCGCTCTGGGCATACCTGCTCGGGTTTGTCGTCCTGTTCCGCTTCATCGACGTGACGGCCGTCGCGCTGGTGCTCTCGGCATACCTGATGTTCACGGTGGTCCTCTGGGGCACCGTCTACTACCACCTGCGCATCGGGACGCCGTGGACGAACTTCCTGCGCTTCTGGCGCCTGGTCCTCGAAAACCCCGACCCGACTAGCGGCAACTTCCTGGAGCAGGTACCGAAGCTGCTGCTGCTGGTGCTGGCGTTTGGCCACGTTTCCAGTGAGATGTCATGGTCGGCAGTGCTCGGCATCGAGGGATTCACGGCCGTCGTCGCCGTGACAGCGCTCCTGATCCACCAGCGCTGGTTCACGTGGGTGCCAGCCCTACCCCAGCGCGGCTACGCGCGCGACGACTCGCGTCCGGAGCGCACGAGCAAGCGCGTGATCGTGATCGCGATCGACGGATGCCGCGCTGACCGGCTGCGGGAGGCGCGGACGCCCTTCATCGACCGGCTCCGTGCCGAAGGGGTGGACTACACGGACGTGAGCACGGTCTATCCCGCGCGGACCGTGACGTGCTTCGCCTCGATGCTGACCGGGGCCGCGCCGGCCGTCCATGGGATGCGTTCGAATTTCGTGCCGAGCCTGGGCGTGAAGTGTGAGTCGGTGTTCGACGTGCTGCGTCGCGAGGGGATGCGCGGCGTGCTGGTCGGCATCGCCCACCTGGTGGACGCGTTCGGCGAGCGAGATGTCCGCACGGTGACCGCCGTGATGGACAACGACGAGATCGACGGCGCGCTCATCGCGCGCGCGAAACGCGTCCTCGAAGAGGAGGCCCCGGACCTGCTCGTGCTGCAATTGCTGAGTGTGGACCAGACAGGCCACGCGCGCGGCAGTTACCACGACGAGTACCTCGCGAAGATCGAGGAGACCGACCGGGCGATCGAACGGTTCATCGGCTGGTGCGAGGAACGCGGCTACCTCGACGGCACGACGGTGCTGGTGACGGCGGACCACGGCCAGGGCCGGGGCATCGGCGGGCACGGGCACATGTCGCCGCCCGAGATCACGGTGCCGTGCATCTGGTGGCGCGCCGGCGTCCCTGCGCATCACGTCGTGACAGAGCCGCGATTCATCACGGAGATCGCGCCCACGATCTGTCACTTGCTGGGGACGCCGGCGCCGGCGGAGACGGTGGGACGCGCGCTGCTACCGCTCGCCGAGAGCCTGGAGTCGATGCGCGACGGCCCTGTGGTGTTCGTGGTGCCCGCGCACAACGAGGAAGAGAACCTGCCCGAGGTGCTGGCCGGGATCCGGCGTGCGGCTGTGCCCGGCAGCGTCAGCGTCGTGGTCGACGATGGCTCGACAGACGCCACGGCGCATGTCGCGGAGGCGTGCGGCGCGGTGGTTGTGAGGCACGGCGAGAACCGAGGCCTCGGTGCGGCGTTGCGCACAGGCCTTGCCGTGGCGCGCGACCTCGATGCACGGGTGGTGGTGTACCTCGACGCCGACGGCGAATACGACCCGACGGAGGCGCCGCTGCTCCTGGGCCCGATCGAGCGGGGCGAGGCGGACTACGTGCTCGGCTCGCGCTTCGCCGGGACCGCCACGGGCATGACGCGTCCACGACGGGCCGCGAATGCGGCGTTCAGCCTGCTGCTCTCCGTCCTCTGCGGCCGCCGGATCTCCGATGGCCAGACGGGCATGCGAGCGTTTTCTCGGAGGGCCCTCGAGGTTGCGGAGATCGTGCACGACTACAACTACGCGCAGGTGCTCACGCTTGACCTGCTGCACAAACGGATGCGGATGACGGAGGTGCCGATTACGTACCGGCGTCGCCGTCGCGGACGCTCGTTCATCAACGCGCAGTACCTGTGGCGGGTGCCGCTCGGGATCGCGCGCGAAATGCTGAATGGTTGAGCCGCAGGCCGCGGGCACGCTAGGAGGAAGCCAATGTTGAGAGTCGAAAAGCCCTGGCCGGTCGCCGTCCTCGTGCTGACGGTGGCGCTCTTTTCCACCGCGTGCACGGGAGATGGGGAGGATCGCCCGCAGGTCGACGTGGTTGGCGGGGACAAGACGAGCAGCGCCAGCGTGTCTGCGAGCGGAGCGCCGCCTGAGCGTGGTGTCGTGGAGCCGAAACCTCCATCCGCAGTGCAAGTCGACGTCGAGTTGAAGGAGTGGGCAACTGAAGCGAAGGCGGCCCGCGTGAGCGCCGGTGGCGTCTACTTCTTCGTTTCCAACCAGGGAAAGCAGCCGCATGAGCTCGTGGTGATCCAGACGGATCAGTCGCCGGACAAACTGCCGGTCGAGGGCGGACGGGTCCCTGAAGGCAAGGTGAAGATCGTCGGCGAGATTGAGCCATTCGCAGCAGAGTCGAAGGCGGGCAAGACGTTCAATCTGGCAAAAGGCAAGTACGTCCTGATCTGCAACATCGCCGGCCATTACGAGTTGGGCATGCGTGTGGCGCTCACGGTCGAGTAAAAGCGCTGTACGGGCGTGCGCGTCAAGCGGCGACACCTCGGACCATCCTGAAGGGGGCACAAGTGTTTGGAGCAAGGCGGCTGTGGCACGCGGTAAACGTCTCCGTGTTGGCGGTGGCGCTGCTTGCCGGCGCCTGCAGCGGGGACGGTGAGGATCGCCCGAAGGTCGATGTGATCGGCGGCAACGGCACCCCCGCGGCAGGCAAGACTGGTTCGGGCAGCGTGTCGGCGAGCGGCCCGGGGCCGAGCGGCGGCGCGGTCACGACGCCGGCGACCGGCAAGCGTTATGCAACAGTCGGCAACGTCGACGTGTATTTCCAGATGGCGCTCGACCGTCGCGACATCCTGGCGGCACTTCAGCCCGGCGAGGGGAAGCCGGCGGACTGGGCAAAGGCGAAGGAGATCTACGAAAAGGGGAAGAACCAGGTCCGGTCGGACGGTACGCTACGGCCGCTCGCGAGCATCCCAAATGACAGCGTGCAGGCGGCCTTCCCGAACGGCGCGGCGGTGTATGGCCGTCCTGACTTCATCAACGCCCTCGTCCGCGACGGGCTCGACGGCACGGGGCGCGCGCAGGGGTTGCCTGACGACGCGCGCCGCCAGATCGTCGACAAAGGGATCCAGATGCTGATGTACGGGAAATCGCTGCAGGAACTGGCGAGCGCGCGGACGCGCGTTGAGCAGAAGAACCCGGACAACAACACGGGCGCCCCGCACGCAGTGGACGAGGCATGGGCCGCAATCGCCGGCAGCCCCGACAACAACGGCAACCGTGTGTACGGGCTGCTGCAGACCGCCCGTGGACGCGAGGGCAATTTCAAACTTGAAGGCAAGGTCGCGGACCCGCTCGAGGCCGCGTTCGTGGCGGCGCTGGCGTCCGCGCAGAAGGGCGACCTCGCGGCGTTCGACAAGGCGCACGGCGAGATCAAGGGACTGATGAACACGGTCTTCTATCTCGCGTCGCTGCGCTACGTGAAGAGTCTTGAGGGCGCCACGACGCAGGCCCAGCGCCAGGAGCAACTGGCCGAGGGGTGGACGTTCTTCCAGACGATCCGGCCGTTGGTCGCGCAGGCGTCGGCGAGCGCGGCTAAGACGGTAGAGGACGCCTACAACCGTCCCGCGGAGGCGGCGTTCCCCGCATCGGTGACGACGGCGGTCTATCAGGCACTTAACGAGCCCGCAGTGCTCCAGGCGCTCGGGATTCCGGCCGCGGTTCAGGTGAAAACGCCGCCAGCCGGTTAGCGCCGACGGGGTTCGAAGGGACACGGCTTCATGGTGAATCGAGGGCTGGGCACGGCGATCGCGCTGGGGGCGCTCTTCCTCGGCGTGCTTGCGGCGGCGTGCGGCGGCGACGACGGCGAGACGCTCACGATCTACTCCGGGCGGACGCGCGATCTCGTCGAGCCGATCCTCGAGTCGTTCTCCAAGGAGACCGGCGTCCACATCCGCGTGCGTTACGGAGACACGGCCGAGCTCGCGGCGACGATCCTCGAAGAGGGGCGAAACTCCCCGGCTGACGTGTTCTTTGCCCAGGACGCGGGTGCGCTCGGCGCAATGGTCGAGGCAGGACGGTTCAAGGAACTGCCGGACGGCATACTGCAGCGGGTGCCCCAGCAGTACCGAGCGCCGGACAAGCGCTGGGTCGGCGTGTCCGCGCGCGCGCGCGTGCTCGCGTTCAATCCGGAGAAGGTGCGTGAGCAGGATCTCCCCGCCTCGGTGCTGGAGCTGACCGATGCGAAATGGCGCAACCGTGTGAGTTGGGCGCCGACGAATGGGTCGTTCCAGGCATTCGTCACGGCCCTCCGGCGGGCGCGGGGGCAGGAGGGCGCGCGCGACTGGCTGCTGGCGATGAAGGCGAACGGGACGCGGGCCTACGCGAACAACGTCGCGCAGGTCCAGGCGGTGGCGGCCGGCGAGGTCGACGTCGCACTGGTGAACCATTACTACCTGTATCCGCTGCTCAAGGAACGCGGCGAGGGCTTCAAGGCGCGCAACCACTTCTTCACAGACGGCGACATCGGCGGGATGGTCAACGTCGCCGGCGCCGGCATCCTCGACACCTCAAAGCACGACGCCGTGGCGCGGCGTTTCGTCGAGTTCCTGCTTTCGCGGGAGGCGCAGCAGTATTTCGCGGAGCACACGTATGAGTACCCGCTGGCGGCGGGTGTGACGCCGCCCGCGGAGGTGCCTGCCCTTTCGACGCTGCAGCCGCCCGCCGTCGACCTGAACGGGCTCCATGACCTCTCCGGGACGCTGGCACTGCTGCGGGAGACGGGCGTCCTGCCATGAGCGTGATGCTGGCGTGGCGCATGAGACGGAACGGTCGCGTGCCGTGGACCGCCGGAGGCCTGGCGGTCCTCGTCATCGGCGGCGTGTTGCTGGCGCCGCTGTACCTGTTGATCCGCGTCGGGCAGGCCGGCCCGCGCGCGTGGGACGTGATCTTCGAGGCGCGCACCTTCGATCTGCTCCTCGGCACGCTGCTGCTCGCCGCTGCGGTGACCGCCGCGGCCGTCGCCATCGCGATGCCGCTGGCCTGGCTCACGACGCGCAGCGACCTTCCGTGGCGGCGTTTCTGGACGGTAATGCTGGCCCTGCCACTGCTGTTTCCGTCGTACGTGGCCGCGTACACGTTGGTCGCGGCCGTGGGGCCGCGCGGGCTGCTGCGTGACGCGCTGGCGCCGCTGGGTGTGGAGCAGTTGCCGGAGGTCTACGGATTCCCGGGGGCATGGCTCGTCCTGACCTTGACGACGTACCCGTACGCGTATCTTTCACTGCGGGCGGGGTTGATGGGGCTTGACCGATCGCTGGAAGAAGCCGCGCGCGGGCTTGGGCGCGGGCCGGTGGCGGCCTTCTTCATGGTCACGTTGCCCGCGTTACGGCCGGCGATCGCGGCGGGCGGGATCTTGATCGCGCTCTACACGCTGAGCGACTTCGGTGCGGTCTCGATCCTGCGGTTCGACTCGCTGACGAGCGCGGTGTTCATCCAGTACAAGTCGTCGTTCGACCGCAGCGCGGCGGCCGCGCTCGCCCTCGTGCTGGTCGCGGTGGCGCTCGTCGTCGTGCTGCTGGAGGGCGCCACGCGCGGCCGCGCGCGATACCACACCCGAAGCCGGCGGACACGTACGTCGACGCCGCTGGGGCGCTGGCGCATGCCGGCCGTGATCTTCTGCGCGTCCGTAGCCGCCGTGGGCGTTGTCCTTCCTCTGGGCGTCATTGTGACGTGGGCGGCGCGCGGGATTGTCGAGGACGCCCAGTTGCGGCTGAGCGGGGACGCCGTGCTCAGCTCGCTGTACGCCTCGGCACTCGCCGCTGCCGCCACGGTCGCGGCCGCGCTCCCCGTGGCGTTCCTGGCCGTGCGCCGGCCGGGGGTGTTGAGCGGCGTGCTGGAGCGCGCGACGTACGGTGGGTTCGCATTGCCGGGCGTGACGATCGCGCTCTCGCTGGTGTTCTTCGCCGCGAACTACGCCACGCCGCTCTATCAAACGCTGGCGCTCCTGATCTTCGCCTACACCGTGCGCTTCCTTCCGGAGGCCGTGGGCGCGTCGCGGTCCGCGCTGCTGCAGGTGCACCCGAACACGGAGGAGGCGGGCCGAGGGCTCGGCGCGAGCGCGGCCAAGGTCTTCCTGCGGATCACCACGCCACAGATGCTGCCGGGCATCTCGGCGGGGGCGCTCCTGGTATTCCTCACGGCGATGAAGGAACTGCCGATCACGCTCCTGCTCAGCCCGATCGGATTCGAAACGCTGGCAACCGACATCTGGACGGCGACGTCCGAGGCGTCATTCGCGCGCGCGGCGCTGCCGTCGCTCGTACTAGTGGCGTTGTCCGCCGTCGCAGTCTTCCTGATGTTGCGCGCGGAGCGGTCCAGCGGGCAGCATGAAAGCGACGAGCGCGATGCGCTGAGCAATGTGGCCATGGAACAGGTGCCTTCGTGATGAGTCCGGGAAGCGGCACGGAGTTCCTCGCTTGCCGCGGGGTGGTGAAGCGGTTCGGGTCGACGGTCGCGCTCGCCGGCGCGGACCTCGCGGCCCGGCAGGGGGACGTGCTCGCGCTCGTGGGTCCGAGTGGGTGCGGGAAGACGACGCTGTTGCGCGTGGTCGCTGGCTTCGAGCAGCCCGACGCGGGCGAGGTGCGGCTCGAAGGACGGGTGCTCAACGGTCGCGGCATCTCGGTGCCGCCGGACCGGCGCCGCGTGGGGATGGTGTTCCAGGATTTCGCCCTCTTCCCGCACATGTCGGTCGCGAGAAACATCGCCTTTGGCCTGCCGAAAGGCGTCGACCGCCGCCGTCGCGTCCAGGAACTGCTCGACCTTGTCGGGCTGCCCGGCCTCGAGGCGCGGATGCCGCACGAGTTGTCGGGTGGCCAGCAGCAGCGCGTCGCGATGGCGCGCGCGCTGGCGGCGGAACCGGCCCTGATGCTGCTGGACGAGCCCTTTTCAAACCTCGATCCGTCAATCAGGCAGCGCGTGCGCTCCGAGGTAAAGCAACTGATCCGCGCGATCGGGATCACGGCGGTGTTCGTCACGCATGACCAGGAAGAGGCCCTCAGCATCGCCGAGCAAGTGGCGGTGATGGTCGCGGGACGGGTGCGCCAGGTGGGCGCGCCGCACGAGGTCTACTCGAAGCCGGCCGACCGGACCGTGGCCGCGTTCATCGGCGAGGCCAACCTGCTGCCGGGGAAGGTCTCGGGCGGGATGTCGGAGTCAGAACTCGGGCGGGTGCCGGTGAGTGCGGACTTCGCGGGGAACGCCGAGATGATGGTCCGGGCGGAGGACCTCGCGATCACCGAGCACGGCGGCACCCCGGTGGAGGTCGAACATGTCGAGTACTACGGGCACGACATGCTCGTCACGGCGCGGCTGGGCAGCGGGCGGCCCCTGCGCGTACGCCTGAAGACGGGCCTCGAATTGCAGCCCGGGCAGCGCGTCGGCGTCACCGTCACGGGCCGGATGCTTGCATTTCCGAGTCCATGATGACGCGGGCGGGGACGCGCGTGCTGCAACGTCCCGTGGCCGCCGGTGCCCTGACCCTCTTCGCGCTGCTCCTCGTGCTGTACTCCTTCTCGATCGGCCTGCGCGCCACGCGAGGGGCGTCGATCACGGGCGACGAACCGTTCTACCTGCTAACAACACAGAGCATCCTCCAGGACGGTGATCTCGATCTGCGTCAGCAGTACGAGCGGCAGTCGTACCGTTCCTTCTTCGACCACCCGGACGGCCTCTGGAAACAGTCCGTCCCGCGGGCGGACGGACGTCTCGTCAGCCCCCACGAGCCGCTGCTCTCCGTGTTCCTTGTGCCGGGGTTCGGCCTCGGTGGCCTGCTGGGCGCGCAGGTGCAACTGACGGTGGTCGCCGCGGCGACGTTCGCCCTCACCTTCGTCCTCGTGGCTGGCGAAACGCGGGCGCTGCCGGCGTCGTGGCTCGCAACGGCGGCCGTGGCCGTCTCCGCGACGGCGTTTGTGTATGCGACGGAGGTCTACCCGGAGATGCCGGCGGCGCTGTGTGTCGTCGCGGTGCTCCTCGTGCTACGGCGGCGCGAGTTACGCCAGCGCGACGCCCTCTTCGTGGCCGGGTTGCTCACGCTGCTCGCCTGGCTGGGGATGAAATACGTGCCCCTTGGAGCGGTGGCCGGGCTGTGGGCGCTCTGGCGGTGCGGGCGTCAGGCCCGCCTCACGTTCCTCGCCGCCTGCGCTCTGTCGGCAGCGGTCTACGTCTATCTCCACCTCGTGATCTTCGGGTCGCTCACGGCGTACAGCGCCAACACCGTCTATGAGGGTGCGCCCGCGTTCGACGTGCTGAGGTCACACATCGAGTTCCCGCGCCGCTCCTACCGCTTGTGGGGGCTCTTCATCGACGAGCGCTTCGGGATCGGGCGGTGGGCGCCGGTATTCCTGCTTGTGCCGCCGGCGCTCCCCCTCCTACTGAGGTCGGGCCGGTTGGGGGCGCTCGCCGGCGTGTTGATCGGTGTGCAGTTGCTTGTCGCCACGTTCGTCGCCGTGACGATGATGGGGTATTGGTTCCCCGGCCGGATGCTGGTCGTCGTGATGCCGCTGTTCGCGCTGGTGCTAGCGCAGGCGCTGACGCGGCTGCCTCGGTTGGTGCATGTGTTGGCCGTCGTGCTGGGGGTGTATTCCGCCACTGTCACGGCGGCACTGGTGCGTGCCGCTCGGGATGGTGAGGTCACGATCGCGGTCGACCCCTTTGATATGCACGCGCGACTCTTCACTGCAATGGCCTCGCTTTTCCCGAACTACGTGCAGTGGACTGTCGAGACAAACCTGCTGACTGCTGGCTGGCTGCTGGCCGGGGCCGTGCTGTTGGCCATGACGCTCCGCCTCGTCTGGCGGGAAGGCCGGCACGTCTCGTCCGCGCGTGGTCCCGTAGCCCCGGGAGGCTTCGCGCCGAGGCGTCCGACGGTGGACGCGGATGTCCGCTAGCCACCCAGAGCCGAAATCGAGGAGGTTACCGATGCAGACTCAACCATCCGTCGCGATCGTCGGCGTAGGCGCCGTGGGCAGGGCCATGCGCGGGCTGTTCCCCGAGGCCGTGCTGTACGACGAGCCGCTTGGGCTGGGTGCGCGCGAGCAGGTGAACCGCTGCCGCTTCGCGTTCGTCTGCGTGCCGACGCCAGCGGACGCGTCCGGCGCCTGCGACACATCGATCGTGGAGGGGGTCGTGCGCTGGATCGAGAGCGAGTTCATCGTGATCCGCTCGACGGTCAGTCCCGGCACGACAGAACGTCTCGCCCGGACATACGGAAAGCGAGTCGTGTTCCAGCCGGAATACGGGCCGGGCGAAACACCTGACCACCCGTACGCGGACGTCCGTGACATCCCGTGGATGATCCTCGGCGGGCCGCGGCCCTGGACGGTCCCGGTGTGCGACCTCTACAAGCGCGTGGTGAACTCCAACGTCGTGATCCAGCAGACCGACGCGACTACGGCGGAACTCGCGAAGTACATGGAGAACGCGTTCCTCGCGATGAAGGTCGCCTTCTGCAACGAGTTCTACGACCTCGCGGGCGCAGCTGGCGTCGACTACAACGAGTTGCGTGAGCTGTGGTTGCTCGACCCGCGGATCGGCCGGAGCCACACCTGGGTGCATCCGGACGACCGTGGGTTCGGCGGCAAGTGCCTGCCCAAGGACCTCTCCGCCGTATTGTCGACAGCCGACGACCTCGAGGTGCCGGCGGTGCTGCTGCGGGCGGTCGCGGAGTCGAACGCACGCCTGCGGCCGGACGGTCTGAGCACGGTCATGCCGGTCAGAGTGGGTTCGCAGCGGGACTGAGCGCCCGGCCGGACGCGGTCGTGGAAGGCTGCCGTGTTACATCGGTGCGGCGAGGCGTCCGACGGTGGCGACGAGGTGGTCGAGGTCGAATGGCTTGGCGATCCAGCCGGCGGCCTGAATTTCCTTAGCCCGCTTCTGCGCGTCCTGGGCGGCGGTGAGCACCACGACCGGGGCATGCGGGCCCGGGCGCGCGTGGTAGGCCTCGGCAAACGCCCAGCCGTCCATCACCGGCATGCGCATGTCCAGCAGGATCAATTGGACCTGCTTCTCACGCAGGATTTCGAGGGCCTCCGCGCCGTTCGATGCCGTCAGCGGTTCGTAGCCCGCATCGTCGAGCACCGCCTCGGTGAGCGTGCGTAGCGCCGGGTCGTCCTCCACGACGAGAATGCGTCTGCTCATCGCAGCGGCAGTTTCACGAGAAAACGCACGCCCGGACCCTCCGAGGGGGTGTGGACACTCAACTCGCCTCCATGAAGTTCGACAATCGCGCGACTGATCCACAGCCCGATGCCCATGCCGGATGCGTGCTTCTCGGTGTCACCCTGGTAAAACCGGTCGAATATTCGCTCTCGCTGTTCTTCGGCGATCCCGGGGCCGTAGTCGCGGACCGCGATCACGATGTGGTCACCCTCCTCGGCGACGGCGACGTCTGTCCGTCCGCCCAGGGGGCTGAATTTCACAGCATTGTCCAGCAGATTGAAGAGCACCTGCTCCATTCGGAGGGCGTCGACGTTTGCGATGACCGGGCGTTCGGCGTCCACCCGGAATTCGTGGGTGCCCGCGCTTCGTGGCGCGATCGCGGCCACCGCCGCGCCGGTGAGAGCGGAGACATCCGTGGGCTGACGGTCGAGGCTCAGCCGCTGGGACTGGATACGCGTGGTGTCGAGGAGTTGCTCGATCAGTTGCTCGAGCTTGCCGAGTTGCGTGACGAGCACCCCGAAGGCCTTGCGCGTCTGCTCAATGTCGAGCGGCGTGTTGGGTTGAAGGCGGCGCTGGAGGAGCTGCGCGTAGCCTTTGATCGCCGCCACCGGCGTCTTCAATTCGTGCGCAGCTACAGACAGGAACTCGTCACGGAGCCTGACGCCTGCCTCGGCGGCGGCGCGCGCCGCCTCGGCCGCCGCGCGGGCTGCCTCGGCGCGTCGCCGGTCCGTCACGTCGCGGATCGCGCTGATCGCCATGACGTGGTCTCCGGTGCGCAGGGGGCTGAGGCTGATCTCGACGGGGAACTCCGTCCCGTCCTTGCGCTGTCCGTGCAACTCCAGGCCGACCCCCATTGGCCGGGTGGCCGGGTGTGCGAAGAAGCCAGCGCGGTGTCCGACGTGGCCACCGCGGTAGCGTTCCGGCACGAGCATTTCCACGGGGCGCCCCAACAACTCGTCCCTCGTGTAGGAGAAGACCTTTTCCGCCTGCGAATTTACGAGCGCGATCACACCCGAAGGGTCAACGATGACGATGGCGTCCGGCGCGGACTCGAGCAGATCCCGAAGCGTGCCCGCTACCGTCTCCTCGACCTGATCGAGGAGGCCGCCGGGGCCAACACGCTGCGGCTCCTCGCCCGTCCGGTCGCCTGGTCGCACGGGGACTCCATTCCGGGGCCGACAGTAGCGTGCGCTGCGGTGCCTGGCACCAGGCGATGATTGCAAAAACATCGCACTCCGTACTGGATCGTTGATCTCGGTACGCCAGACAGATTCATCCGGATGCAAGGCTGAGTGAAGGCATCGCTGCGCGTACCCGGGAAACGCTTGCCGAACCATCGACAGTCAGCGCCGCTGGGTCACCTCGACTGCGAGGCTAACATGGCGTCCGGCCACGAGCGCCTGCGGGGAGGGTACGCAATGTCGCGCGTCGAGCATGCTCTGGACGAGGTGTTCCACCCTAGGTCGATCGCGGTTGTCGGCGCGTCGCCTCGGGGGCCACGGCAGGGCATCGGGGCCTACGTGCCAGCGATGGTGGCGCTCGGGTTCCACGCCGATCACGCCCTCTATCCGATCAACCGCGGGGCGGAGGCCGTGGACGGGCTTCCCGCATACACCTCACTCTCGGAGTGCCCGGGGCCTGTCGACCACGTCATTTCGCAGGTGCCCTCGGTCGCGGTGCCAGCGGTCGTCGAGGAGTGCGTCAGGGCGAAGGTGCGTTCGGTGCAGTTCTTTACTGCCGGGTTCAGCGAGACAGGTGACGCGAGCCTTGCGGCCGTCGAACGGGAGTTCGTCGGACGCCTGCGCAACGCGGGCATCCGGGTGATCGGCCCGAACTGCCTCGGCATGTACGTGCCGGCCGAGCGCGTGAGTTTCATGCCTGGGTTCCCCGCGGAACCAGGCAACGTCTTCGTGCTTTCCCAGTCCGGGTCGAATGCAGCGGGGATCATCCGCGGCCTCGCACCGAGGGGAGTGCGGTTCTCGAAGGTGATTTCCTACGGCAACGGCTCCGACGTCTCCGGGCCAGAACTGCTGGACTACGCCCTAGCGGACCCACAGACCGAAGTCGTGGCGGCGTACCTGGAAGGGATGATGGAGGGTCGCGCATTCTTCGAGGCGCTTCGTCGCTGCGCCCGGAGCAAGCCGGTCATCCTCTTGAAGGGCGGCGCATACCCGGACGGGGCGCGGGCCGCCAACTCGCACACCGGGGCACTCGCCGGGTCGATCGAGGTCTTCGACGCGATGTGTCGCCAGACGGGCGCGCTGCGTGCGCGCTCGATGGACGAACTGCACGACCTGATCGTGGCAGTCGGGACTCGTCTCCCCCGTGTCACCGGGTCGGCGGTGGCGCTCGCCGGCGGCCCCGGCGGTTTCGCTGTACTCGCGTCAGACGCACTCGGCGACGCGGGGCTGCGCGTGCCGGAACTGCCGGCGGCGACGCAGGACGCGTTGCACGAGATCGTCCCGGTCGCCGGGGCGAGCGTGCGGAACCCGATCGACGCGCAGTTGGGCGACGAGGCGTGGCGGCGCGTATACGGCATGCTGGGCGGGGCACCCGGCATCGACGTCGTCTTCGGCACAAGCCTTGGCATCCCGACGGGCGCATTCGGCGTCCCCGTGCTCGAGGGCAGCGAGCTCGAGGTGCAGGCCGCCGCGGCCGCGCAGGCCCTCGGCGCGCTCCAGCGCGACACGGGCGTCCCGTTCGTGGGCATCCAGCGGAACGTCTTGAACCTCGGGCAGGGCGATGGTGGCTTCGCTGAATTCGTGCACGAACAGGGAGTGGCGTTGTTCAACTCGGTCGAGCGGGCTGCCCGCGCGACGTCCGCGATGCTGGAGTGGCGCAAGCAGCGCGCGGGCCTGCCGGATCTGTTTGACAGCCGCGCCTAGCGCCGCCCTTGAACGCGAGCGGGCCAGACTCGGTTGCCAATCCTGATACGAGGCCGCCAGACGAGGTACAGGACGGTGACCAGCAGCGGGAAGTACATCGCGATCACCCAAACCCGAGGCTCCATACCGTCCGGGATCGGCAGGTTGACCCAGTCCCAGGGCCTGCGCTCCAGGAAGTGGAGGAAGTACTCCTCCACCATCTTCGGCATCAAGGCGATCACACCGACGACGATGGTGACGCGGCGGCTGGTCAGCAGAACGTCGTGGCCGGCGATCAGGCGGAATGCCGCATAGACGAGGATCAGGTTCTCGAACACATTTGGGAACACGATGAGCAGCCACCGCTGCGGCGTCAGCAGGAACAGGGTGACCCCGACAACGCGGAGCGCGAACGTGGCGATCAGTAGCCGCTTCATCGTCAGGTCGCGCCAGCGCCATGTCGCGACGAGGGCCATCGTGAGCGGGAAGAGGTCGAGGAACTTATCCCACTCCTGATAGGCAAGTTGGGCCTTCGTCGGCTCCTGCCCTGCGGCGAGCCAGAACCAGTCCCACTTGTCGACCTCCAACGCGACGACGAGGCCCTCGAACGGGAACCGCAAGACGGGAAGCGCGCTGAGGAGGCGCAGGAAGACGACGGCGCCCCGGTCGAGGGTCCACCCCTGATGCCCCATCAAGACGGTGATCCGGTCGCCGGCGAGGATCAGCGCGGCCAGCAGGAGGGCCCGACCGATCAGCCCCAGGTCGTTTGCGCCCTCGCGCGGCACCCAGTCCAGCGGCCCGAAGCGCCGCCGCTGCGGCACGGAGGCCGGGTGGGCGCCTGGATGTGGCGAGGAGATCAGTCCGGGCGTCGTGCCCGCGGGCGCCTCGTCGCTTGGAGTCGACATCCTGCGCCCCGATCCTGCGGACAGCGGTATCTCCTTGATACATCGATCTTGTTCGCATAAGCATCGGTATGTCGAGCGCGAGCGCAGCCGTTGTGTGACGGTTGACCGGACCAACCACGTGGGTCGAGGCCGGAACACGCGGTAGGGGTCGCGACGTGAGGGCTCAGCGCCCCAACTGGACGAATGCGCCCGGGACGATCCCGCCCTGGGCCCGTCGCTCCGCGGCGTCGTCGGAGGCGGCCAGGCGGCCGCGGACGCGGAACAGGATCTCGCCGAGGACCGTCTCCGCGTACAACCAGCGTGCCAGTTCCTTGCCGGTGGGCGCGGGGCCCGGCTTCGCGGTTGCCGCTTCGGTGTAGAACGATTTCGCGTCGTCGGTGAGATACCGGAAGAGACGGGGGAACTCGAAGGTTGTGCCCGGCGGACGGTCCGCCGGGGCGCCCGTCGCGAAGAGTGCGAGGGTCTCGACGATCGAGTCGATCGCCTCCGGCTTCAGTCCGCTCACGCCGAACGTCGTCCGGCCGCGTCGCCGTCGCGCTTCTTCGTACCAGGGACGGAGCCGTGCGACCTCGTCCAGCGCGCGCCGCGCCAGCTGTTCGGCCGGGGTGTCCCCGGGCGCCAGCGATGGCAGCGCGACGGGACATGCCCACTCGTCATGGGCATCACCGCCCGCCGGCACGTCTTCGGGGTAGTCCTCCAGCACCGGCCCCGATGGGCGCTCTGCGAGGGCCAGCGCGGCCTCCAGGACGCGCCGCTGGAACGCCGGGTCGTCCGGGACGCCCAGCGGGCGCCCGAGTTCGAACGGCACCCAGAGCGCGCGCGGCGGGTGAATGCGGACCGTGTGCGGGCGAATCAGGCTGATGCCGACCGTCGCCACACCCTCGGCCTCGATGTAGTGCGAGAGCGCGCCCACGGCGCGCGTGCAAAACGGTCAGACTGGGACCAGCAGCGCGAGGTCCACGCCGTCGGCACGCAACAGGCGGCCTACCTCATGCCCGCTTTCGACCATCCCCGCCGGGTCCGTCGCCCCCATGAACGAGTAGTGCCAGGCGGCGACCGAAGCGATCTCGCCGCCGGCCGCCAGCGCTCGGAGGCGGCCGAGCGGGAAGACCAGTTCTGCGTCCTGCTGGAAGCCACCGCGGTCGAAGTTGGCGCTGACGTGACTCATCACGAGTCCGCCGGACTCGATGTCCCCTGGGATGATGCGGTAGTCCGTGGCGCCGCCCTGGAACACCGGGTCTTCGGGTCGGTGCAGGCCCGCCGTGGACACGATCGCGACGCGAGCCTCGCGGACTCTCGGCGCCTGTGCCCACGGCGTCTCGCCGAAGGTTGGCAGAGGCAACCGGTCGAGGGCGGCGATGGCTTCGGGCGGGAGGTCAGAGAGTCGCGTCATCGAGACCGCCTCGTAACTT
This sequence comes from Dehalococcoidia bacterium, assembly GCA_004297315.1. Classification (GTDB taxonomy): domain Bacteria; phylum Chloroflexota; class Dehalococcoidia; order UBA2979; family UBA2979; genus SURF-43. Next base: position 16,326 of record SCTU01000184.1, read on the forward strand.
CCTCAGAGGTGCCGCACCCGGAAGCCATCGGCTTGCCGCTCCCCGCCGGCCTGCTAGCGGAGCCTGCCCTCGGACCGGTCGAGCATCGTAACGAGGTAGAGGCCCAGGACGGTACCGAACGCGAAGGTGTGGGCGACAAACTGCTGGACCTTGTCGGCGTCGGTGAACCAGTCACGCCCGATCGCCGGGGCGACCGCGTAGAAGTTCACCAGCCAGAGCATGAGGCCGAACAGCGATGCGACCACGATCGTCACGAGCGCCGAGGAGCGCAGCGCCGGCACGAAGCGGAGCAGGCCGACGACTGCAATGCCGAACATCATCGACAGCATCATGTGCGTGATCATGCCGACCGGGATCGCCGTGCCGAGTGAGATCTCGGGCGGCATCGTGCCAAGCGGCACGGAGGCGATCATTCGCAGGGGCAGCCAGAACCCCATCCCGGCCGCCGCCGACCAGAGCATCTCGACCATCGCCATCGCCATGCCCGCAACGGCGCCGCCGACCGCGCCGTGCAGGACCCCTGATCCGGCCTCGACGTGGGAAATCCGATGCATCGCAACCATGTTGTCCGCTCCCTTCATCCGTCCGATGTCATCGCCACATTGGCCCATCGGAAGGAGGGCAACCGTGATCGAGATCACGCTCGAGGGCTAGGGTGCGCCGGCTCCGTCTGGAGGTACGCCGTGTCAGATGCGATGACACCGCGGTTCGAACACCCACGCAAGCGAATGGCGAGTCAGTCAGACGCGCCCGCGCGGCGGCGGGACGCCAGCAGTGCTGCGTCGATCCATGCCGCCTCTGGGAGTCCGCGCAGGCCGCTTGCGGTCATATAGAGGCGGCAGCGAGGCGTGCACTCCGTGCATGGCGTCCACCCCGGCTCGACGTCGTCGCCGTCCACTCGGATCGTGGGCGAGCCTGGGAAGCAGACCTGGATGCCCGTGGCCTCGTCCGGCACTTCCGTCCGCACGATCGGCACGTCAACCCCCAGGGCTGCCATGCGCTCCCGTAGTAACGCCTCGGCGGCCTCGTGGTTCGGACAGTCCTGGAACCAAAGCAATTCGATGCGGGAGCCGGGCACGTCCATCTCCTTCTTTTTCGCGTCGCGTCGGGCGCGAATCCGGCGGGCCGGCCGGTACGGAGCCTGGCCCGCCGTCGCTAGCTTGCCACGACCTTTCCCCTTGGACTGTGAGCTCGACCACAGAGGCGCGTGGTATAAGAACACAAGTTCTGATACTGTCCGAATCGGGCAGTGGACGGAAGGACGCTTCGATGTCGGTCGAACAGGCAGTCCGAGCCCTCGACAACGCGCCCGAGCTCGAGGGCGGCGAGCTCCGCTGGTTCGCCATCCCTCCGCAACCGGCGCGTTCCGCTGCGTGGCCCGCGGGTGTCGACGCGCGGCTGGTCGAGGCGTTCGCGCGCCGGGGCGTCGAGCGCCCGTACACACACCAGGCGCAGGCGATGGGGCTTGCCCTCGAGGGGCGCGACCAGGTGATTGTCACGCCGACCGCCTCCGGGAAGACGCTCTGCTACACCGTGCCGGTGCTCCAGGCGATCGTCGAGGACCCCTCCGTCCGTGCCCTCTATCTTTTCCCCACGAAGGCGCTCGCCCAGGATCAACTTCACGAATTGCACGAGATCGTCCGCGAGGCCGGCCTCGATGTCCGGACGCACACCTACGACGGCGATACCTCACCGGGTGCGCGCAAGGCCGTGCGCACGGCGGGGCACGTGGTGATCACGAACCCGGACATGCTGCACAGCGGCATCCTTCCCCACCACACGAAGTGGACACGGCTCTTCGAAAACCTCCACTACGTCGTGATCGACGAGCTGCACACATATCGGGGCGTGTTCGGCTCGCACGTCGCAAACGTGATCCGTCGCCTGCGCCGCATCTGCCGGTTCTACGGCAGCGACCCGGTCTTCATCTGCTGCTCGGCGACGATCGCGAACGCGGCAGAACTCGCCTCAGGACTGGTCGGCCGCGAGGTGGCGGTGGTGGACGAGTCGGGTGCGCCGCAGGGCGAGCGGATCGTTGGGCTCTTCAACCCGCCGGTCGTAGACCGTGAACTCGGCATCCGCCGCAGCCTGATCCACGCGACGACGGACATCGCGAGCGTGCTGCAGCGCGAGCGACTGCAGACAATCGTCTTCGCGGGGTCGCGCACCCAGGTCGAACTGCTCACGCAGTACCTGCGCGACCTCCCGGGACCGCCGCGGACGCCGGACCTGCCCGAGCCGGTACGCGGCTACCGTTCGGGCTACCTGCCGCAGGAGCGGCGCGCCGTTGAAGCCGGACTGCGCGACGGCTCCGTGCGCACGGTGGTCTCGACGAATGCGCTCGAGCTCGGCATCGACATCGGCGGGTTGGATGCGGCGGTGCTCGCCGGCTATCCCGGCTCCGTCGCCAGCACTCGCCAGCAGATGGGGCGGGCGGGGCGGCGCGACACGCCGTCCGTCACCGTCCTCGTCGCGGGCTCGTCGCCACTCGACCAGTACGCCGTCGCGCATCCGGACTTCCTCTTCGGGGACGCCGTCGAGGCGGCCCGGATTGCGCCGGACAATCCGCTGATCGCCGCCGAGCACGTGAAGTGCGCGGTCTTCGAGCTGCCGCTCGAGGACGACGAGCGCGCGCTCCTTGGGTCCGCCACGGGCATCGCGATCAACGCGCTGGAGGAGCAGGGGATGCTCCACCAGACGCGTGGCCGCACCTACTGGACCAGCGAGGCGTACCCGGCGGCTGAGATCTCACTCCGGCTGGGCCCGGAGCAGAACGTCGTGATCGTCGACCAGGGGCCGCCCGCGGTGGTGATCGGCGAAGTGGACCGGCCGTCGGCCATGACGCTGCTGCACGACGAGGCGATCTACACCCACGACGGCCGCCAGTACCACGTCGACCGCCTCGACTGGGAGGAACTCAAGGCATACGTCCGCCCGGTCGACGTCGACTACTACACGGACGCCCACGTCGCCGTCGACCTGCGCGTGCTCGACGAGGACGCGACGGTGGCCGACAGCGGTTACGGCCAGGTCGCCGTGACGTACCTCGCGACGCTGTTCAAGAAGATCCGCCTGCACACGCACGAGAACATCGGCTGGGGCAAGATCCGGCTCCCGCAGGACGACCTGCACACGGAGGCGTTCTGGCAGACGCTGCCCGACGCACTCGTGGCGCAGTGGAGCAAGGACGACGCGGAGCAGGCGCTGATGGGCCTGGGGCAGTTGCTCACCGGTGTGGCGCCGCTGCTGCTGATGTGCGACCGCGGCGACCTGCGGCTTTCCGTGCAGGTGCGCTCCCCACATACCGGCATGCCGACGGTGTTCCTCTGGGAACGCGTCCCCGGCGGCGTCGGCTTCAGCGAGCAACTGCTGCGTGAGCGCGAGCGCCTACTCACGATGGCGCACGAACTCGTGTTGGGTTGTCCCTGCTCGAACGGCTGCCCTGGCTGTGTGGGCCCGGCCGCGCCTGGGGATGCGACGAAGGCGCGCGTCATCGAGGCTCTCGGGGCGGCCCGTACCCGGGCGGTGGCCGTGTGACCAGCACGCCGACCGCTACCGCCGAGGCGCGACTCGCAACCCGGCGTGAGTTGCAGGACTTGATCCGCCGGATCGAGCAGCGCCCTGTGCGGCGGGCGCACCGTGTCGAAACATCGCCGCCGGGCTCGCTCGCCTGGCTGGACTCCAAAGCCGGCCGCATCGGGTACCGCGAAGTGCGGTACGCCTCCGACGAGGTGGTGGGGATGCAGTCGCTCGCCCCGCTCTTCGAGGTGGATGCGGGCTCGCTCCACCTGCTCAGTCGCGGCGACGCCGCGGTCGGCGCGCCCGGCACGTGTGCGCGCGACCTCGTCTTCTTCGACATCGAGACGACCGGCCTCGGCGGCGCGGGTGCAGCCGTCTTCATGGTCGCCGTGGCCCGAATCGAGGGTGTCGAGCTCGTGCTGCGGCAATACGTGTCGCCGTCGCCGGCCGATGAAGCGGCGCTCGTCGACGTCGTCGTGCGCGCGCTCTCGCTCGATGCAGACCCCGTCCTCGTGACGTACAACGGGCTTACCTTCGACGCGCCGTTCATCGACGAGCGGGCGACGCTGCACCGGAGGCGCGCCGGCCTCCAGTCCGCCCGCCATCTCGACCTGCTGCACACGGTCCGGCGCGGCTATCGCGGGGTGCTCCCATCGCATCGCCTCGCGGTAGTCGAGGCGGAAGTGCTGCGCGTGAGGCGGCCCGAACTGGAGGTCGGGGGCGCCGAGGTGCCGGCCTGGTACTTCCGATTCCTGCGCAGCGGGTCGATGCGGTTCCTTGACCCGCTGCTGGACCACAACGCCGTGGACGTCCTGGCACTGGCGGCGCTGGTCGCCCACCTGCACGAAGGTGTCTCGGGGGAGCCGGAG
>SCTU01000185.1 GCA_004297315.1 Dehalococcoidia bacterium
CTGAACATCCGGTGCAACTCGGGAATCAAGTCTTCATCGCCAACCACTGCCACCTCGCGGGCAGCGACGGCATCGTCATGGAGGACTTCTCGACGCTCGCACCGGGCTGCATGCTGTTTTCGGGCTCAGACGACTACACAGGGCGACGCCTTACGAATCCCACTGTGCCGCGGGAGTTCATCGGCGGGCCGCAAGGCACGATCACCATCGGGAGGCACGTCATCCTGGGTGCGGGGACGGTGGTGCACCCCAACTTGACGATTCCAGAAGGTTGTTCTGTGGGTTCGCTCGGATTGGTCAACCGCACACTGGAGCCCTGGGGAATGTATGTCGGCATCCCTGTCCGGCGAATTCGTGATCGAAGTCAGGCGCTGTTAGCACTCGAACAGGAACTGCTCAGACAACGCTAGCAGACACCGCCGCCCGCACCCTCGACATCTCGGGCGACTCGGACTTGCTGGTGGCCAGCACGACGGCCATCGCAACCCACGACGTGTAGTAGAAGCCGTGGAGCGCCGGACCGCCGATCGCGCCACCCACCGAAATGACGAGAATGATCAGCGCCGCCTGCGCCTCAACGAGCCGCCGGCTCGACACCCAATTCCTGAATGCAGCCAGGCCCGCCTGCCCGATCAAGAACGAAAGCGCCAGTAGTCCCTGGACGCCAGTCTTCGCCAGGTACCACGCGTACGAGTTATGGATGAACGTCGAGGTCACGTACACCAACCGCGGCCCCATGATGTCGAACTCCACATCCGACCGTACATCGATGGCCGCCCCCAGTCCGACCCCGGACGGCGACTGACGCCATACCGCGAGAGCATCCTGCGCCTCAGCGACGCGCGTCTGGTAGGTCAGCGCGCCGAACCCCTCGCTCAGTCGCTCGGTGGGGCCTGGAGCGATCTGCTTCAGGATTGGCATCGCCTCGAGGAACACGGTGAGAATGACGCCGCCCGCAATGACCATGCCGACCGCACGCCCGGACGAGGCGCGCAGAAGGTGGAGTCCCACCGCCACCGCCGACCCGGCCACTGCAACCATGAGGAGTCCGCGCTGACCCGTCGAAAATGCGGCGATAACCAGCACCAGCGTGGATACGACGAAGGGCATCTGTCGGCGCCGTAGCAAACCGTTGAAAATGATCCACGCCGAAATCGGGATCAGCGTTCCCAGTTGAGAATAGAAGTAGTCGATGCGTCGCCCGCCGAATGACGTTGCCAAGTATGGCAGTATCAGCGGCAGCAGCAGCAGGTGCGCCGCGATCGCGAACATGACGAGGTCGCTGCGGTCGAACTTCAGCCGCCGCAGGATGAAGACCAGGATGACGAGGTTGGCCGTCTCCACGATCTCGGAGGCGATCACCTGGAGGACGCCGCCGCGCAGTAGCCCCAGAATGAGTGCGAACGTCATCGCCGCGAGGTAGGCCCACTCCACCGGGCGCAGCGATCCCTCGGCACTCCTGGAGCGCCCTCGCATCAGCAACGTGAACTCGCAGAAAGCGACGAGCGCCACCGACTCGGGCGGTATCCCGCCCGCATTCCCCGGCACCAGCAAATAGTTGACGATCGGCGCACCGATGATCGCGAGTGCTAGCACAACCCCCGCCGGCAGGCGCATGAGGACCACGAATGCCAGCGGCGCGACCGCCAGCGCCAGGGCCACCTTCGTCGCGAATGGCGGCCCGAAGAGCACCGCGCCCTCAAGCAGCACGCCCAAGAGCAGCCCGGCCAGCGCCACGGCGATGGGCGTCGAGGAGGAACGGACCACGGATCCTGACCGGAAACTCATCCCAGGACCGCCGAGTGTATGCGCGGCATTCGACGAGGGATCGTATGGCAGGGCCCACTGGGCCGATACCGCCATGAGAACCGGACTAGCGTTCTTGTGACGACCGATAGGTGCTCGGTTGCCACGCCGCCTTGCCCGGATCGCGCCGCACAATGGCTCGCACGGCGTCCATTCCCGCAAGCGCCGGCCCCGCGAGCGCGATGAGGAAATATCCAATCCGCCCGATGATGCTCAGCGGCCCCGACGCCGCCACCCCGGTGGCGGCCAGCCCAATGAACGTCACCCCGGCCGTCAATTCCAGAACTGCTACGGACGCCCAGATGCCGCCCACAAGTGCGAGCGTGAGCATATGCAAAAGCAGCATCCACGGCGTGAGCAGACGCAACACCTTGTGCGAGAGGAAGCACCACAGCGCTGCCCACCGGCGAGGCCACAGCATCCAGCCGAGGTAAGGCAGCAGGAGGATGAGCCCGTAGTGCGTCCGCCGCTTCCGTTGGACCTCGGCGCCCGCCGAGGCTGCCGCGTCCTCGCTCGCCACCGCGCCCAACGTCGCTTCGACCCGGTATCCCTGCCGCTCGACTTCCAGCGCACCCCACAGGTCGTCGGCAAACCGCCCGCGAGGTCCGCTGCCGTCCCACAGGTCGGAACGGATCGCCCAGCAGGCACCGTCGGCGCTCTGGCACAAACCCAACTCACTCTCGTCGGCACGCAGGCGCACTTCGAAACGCCAGTAGAAGCCCTCGCCGCCGTCGTGCGCCGCCGCGCCCTCGGGGACGCGGATCCGCTTCACGCCGGCCACGGCGCCCACGCGCGGGTCGGAGAACGGCCGGGCGAGAGCGCGCAGGGTCCCCGGCTCAAAGTGAGAATTTGCATCCGTGAGGATCACCAACCCGCTCCGGACCTCGCGCCAGCCAGCCCGCAGCGCCGCAGACTTGCCCATCTGCACGGGTTGGCGGACGAGCGTTGCTCGCGCGCCGAGGGCTCGCGCCGCCTCGCGGAACCGCTCGTCCGTCTCGTCGTCCGAGGCGTCCGAGATGCAGACGATGGCAAGCCGCTCACGCGGATAGTCCTGACTCAGCAGGTTCGCGACGCGGTCGCCGATATGCGCCTCTTCGTTCCGTGCCGCGATCAGGACCGTGATCGCCGGCCACTGAGCGGGGTCGGGGCGTTCAGCGCGACGCGCTCGGCGCGCCGCCGCGCGGAGCAACAGGGGGTAGACGAGCCACGGATAGATGGCGATCAGGCCGCACACGAAAGCTAGTTCGAACGCCCACAGCCGATCCGGCGTCAGCATACCCACCTCAACGCAGCATCCTAGTCGAATCGAAGTGCTGACTGGAATCTGCCCCGCCAGCATTAGCCCCCGACCGGCACGCCGATCTCCGCCAGCAGGCTGCGCACTAGCGCCTCGATCTCGTCACGGATGCGACGCACGACCTCGATCGGCTGGCCGGCGGGATCGTCGAGCCGCCAGTCGAGGTAGCGCTTGCCGGGAAAGGACGGGCACGCGTCGCCGCAGCCCATCGTCACGACGATGCCGGCCGACTCCACCATCGCGTCGTCGAACGCCTTCGGCTGCTCCCCCGCGAGATCGATACCGCGCTCACGCATTGCCTCGACGACCGCGGGATTCACGCTCGTGCCGGGCTCGGAGCCGCCGGAGAGCACTCGCACGCGCCCGCCTCCGAGGCGTTCAGCGAAGCCGGCAGCCATCTGGGAGCGCCCGGCGTTATGCACGCAGGCGAAGAGGACTGTGATGGGTCCGGACATGCGCGGAAGAATAGGGGCGCGACGTGATCAGCAGGCAAACCCTACTGGACCCGCACCACCTCCTGCGCGCGGCTCCACAACCCTTCGAGGTTGTAGTACGCGCGCATCTCCAGCGAGAAGAGGTGCACGATCACGCCGGCGCCGCAGTCGATCAGGATCCAGCCGTCCTCACCTGTGCCCTCGGCCTTCACGTCGCCGCCGTCGGCCGCGACCGCCGCGTCCACGGCGTCGACGACGGCGCGGCCCTGGCGGATGTTGTCGACCGTGGCAATCACGAAGTAGTCGGCGAAGGCGGCGAGGCTCGTCAGGTCCAGCAGCACCACGTCCTCGGCCTGCCGGTCCACGAGCACGTCCACCAGGATCCGGGCACGCTCCATCGAGCGGGCGAGGTCGGGCGGCCGCGGGCCGCTGGCGGGCTCATTACGGGCGTCGAAATCGAGGTCGGGCTCGGTGCGCTGGTCGTCGGGTTCAGTCGAACGGATACGGGACTCCAGGCGGCACCTCCGGCGGCGGTCGCCTGCTGGCGGCCAGGCCTTCAGTATACCGACCGCCTCCGCCGCTCGCCGCGCGCCTCCCCGCACCCCTTCCTACACTGGATCCATGGCCGCCCGCGTCCTCGTCGCCATGTCCGGCGGAGTCGACTCCGCCGTCGCCGCGGCCCTGCTCCACGAGCAGGGCTATGACGTCGTCGGCGTCACGCTCCGCCTCTACACCGAGGCCGACGAGACCGCGCTGCGCTCCGGCCGCACCTGTTGCGGCATCGAGGACGTCGGCGACGCACGGGCGGCCGCGCAGGCGATCGGCATTCCCCACTACACACTCAACATGGAGCGCGAGTTCGAGCGCGACGTCGTCGAGCCGTTCGTCGAGGCCTACCGCACCGGCCGCACGCCCAACCCCTGCCTCAACTGCAACCAGTACGTGAAGTTCGACACCCTGCTCAACCGCGCGCTGGCGATGGGCGTCGACTACCTCGCCACCGGCCACTACGCGAGGGTGGAGCGCGACGGCGACGTCGTCCGCCTGCATCGCGCGACCGACGGCGAGAAGGACCAGTCCTACGTCCTCTACACCCTCAACCAGGACGCCCTGCGTCGGACGCTCTTCCCGCTCGGCGGCCTGACGAAGGCCGAGACGCGCGCGCACGCGAGGCGATTCGGCCTGCCGCTCGCCGAGAAGCCCGACAGCGTCGACATCTGCTTCGTCCCCGGCGGTGACTACCGTGAGTTCCTTGCCGTGCGCGGCGTCACCGGCAGCCCCGGCGCGATCGAGCGCCCCGACGGCACCAGCGCCGGCACGCACCTCGGCATCCCGCTCTACACCGTCGGCCAGCGTCGAGGCGTCCCCGTCGCCACGACGACCGGCCCGGACGGCGCCCCCGCGCGCCAGTTCGTCACGGCGATCGACCCCGCCCGCAACGTCATCACTGTCGGCGCCGAGCGCGACCTGCTCGCCTCACGGATCGAGGCCTGCGCGCCCCACTGGACCTCGACACCGCCCCAGCCTGGCGAAGCCGTGACCGCGCGCATCCGCTACCACGCCGCCGACCTCCCCGCGCGGGTTGAGGCCGTCACGTCCGACAGCATCACGCTGGCCCTCGACGTCCCCGCCCGCGCCCTCGCGCCCGGCCAGGCCGTCGTCCTCTACCGCGGCACCGAGGTGCTCGGCGGCGCGACAATCGAGGCGTCGGGGAATTAGAGGAAGGGCGAGCCCTCCGCTGGCCCCCTCCGCTCCCACCCGGCTACGATGGCGCCCTGGGGGACCGCATGAGCCTTGCCGACCTGCGCGACGTCGTCGTTATCGTCTATGGCGTCATGGGGATCATCCTCATGCTCGCCCTGACGATCGCCGCCTTCGGCCTCTGGTTCGCCGTGCGCGGCCTCTCCCGCGTCGCCCAGGAACTCCTCAACGACCCGATCAAGCCCACACTCCACGAGGTCCAGCAAACCGTCCAGAACATCCGCGGCACCACTGAGTTCATCTCCGACACCGCCGTCCACCCCCTTGTCCGTGCCGTCGCCGTCACCCGAGGCGTGAAGCGCGGCATCGCCTCGGTCACCGGCCTCCGACGCTCGAAGTAGCGGCAATTGCAGGCACGTCCATGAAATTCACCACCGTCGTCGTCATGAACATCGCCGCCGTCGCCGGCTACATGGCCGCGCGCACCCTGCTCGAGGACGGCACCGAACTCGAACGCCTCCCGGGCGTCGCCCGCAGCCCCCTCCAGGCGGCCCGCGGCCGCCTCCAGCGCGCGCGCACCCGCGCCCGCGCCGCCCTCGCCGAGGCCCGCCTGGAGCGCGACGCCGCCGAGCGCGAGCTCATGGCGCGCTACCGCACCCGCACCCACCAGTAGCCGTCTCGCGGCTACCGCAGCCCCTCGGCTAGACTCAGGAGTGGAGAGGTGGCCGAGCGGTTGAAGGCGCTCGTCTCGAAAACGAGTAAACGCAAGTTTCGCGGGTTCGAATCCCGCCCTCTCCGCCATCGCGTCAGACAGACACACTCCCTGCCTGACCTCGCATTCGCACTCAGGCCTCACCGCCCACGCGAAGCAGCCCAACCGATGGCGTCCCGCCTCGCGGAGAGGTGCTGGAGTGGTTGAACAGGCTCGCCTGGAAAGCGTGTAATGGGGGAAACCTCATTCGTGGGTTCGAATCCCACCCTCTCCGCCAGATCGCACGCACGAAGGGCGCCCTCACGGGCGCCCTTCTCGTTGCCTCGCCAATCGTCGAGGGTCGAGCGGACCATCCGTACCGCCGTCACTCTGCGACGAGCGGCCCCACCCCCTGCCCCCGCCCCTCGGGGGCGGGGGTTAAAGAAAAAGGGATCGCCCTCACCCCCCGGCCCCCTCTCCCTCCGGGAGAGGGGGAGGACAGAGTCAGAGTTGCTCGTTGAGCACGCAGCCCCTCGACCACTCCCACCCACGACTTCGAGCAGGGTTCACTCGCCCACCCCTCGAAGCACCAAGCCGGGCCTGGGAAAAGTGAAGCCAACTCCCCTCCCCGCCTCGCCGAAGACGAGCGGTAGAGCCTCTCGCCCAGCAAAGCCAGCGGTCACACCGCCAAACATCTCGGGCAAGAGCGAAGCCAACTCCCCTCCCCGTGTCTGCACGGGGTCCCCGCGCGGTCGCCTTGGACCGCGTGGGGTGTGGTGTGGGGTTAGGGGGTGGGGGTTCCGGAAGCCCCCTCCCTTTCCATGAGAGGGAGGGGGTTGGGGGGTGAGAGTCCCCGAAGCGCTA
>SCTU01000186.1 GCA_004297315.1 Dehalococcoidia bacterium
TCCGTGACATACGGGCCGAACTTGCCCGAACGCACGGTGATCGAAGCCCCGGTGTCCGGGTGGTCGCCGAGCGTCGCCAGCGCTGACTGCGAAACGCCGGCGCCGCGTCCGAACTTCCGCGGCTCAGCGAGCAGCCGGAGCGCCTCGTCGAGGGTGATCGTCTTCATCGCGAAGTGGCCGCCTTCGATGCTGCGGCTGTTCGTCCCGCTTTTCACGTAGGGGCCGCGGGGGCCGTCCTGCGCAGTGACGTCCTCGCCCGTCTCCGGGTGCTTGCCCAGCACCTTGGGGAAGGAGAGCACCGTGAGCGCGTCGTCGAAGGTGAGCGATTCAGGCGTCATGCCCGGCCAGAGCGAGCCGCGGCGCGGCTTCTCGGCCTTCGGGGATTCCGGATCCTCGCCCAGCTGCACGTACGGGCCGAAGCGCCCGCTCTTCACGTACACAGCGAGACCGGTCGCGGGGTCGGTGCCGAGCGGCGTGTCGCCGAGCGCTTCCTCGCGCACGAGCCGCGAGGCGTCCTCCAGTGTCAGTTCGTCGGGGGCGACTTCCGCGGGGACGCTCGCACGCTGGTCGCTGTCACCGACCTGCACATAGGGGCCGTAGCGTCCGACGCGCACCGCGACCTCGTTCCCGTCGGCGTCACGCCCGAGCGGGACCGAGCAAACGGCGCGGGCGTCGATCGCCTCCCAGCCGCCCTCGATCGCCTGGTGGAGCCCGTCGTGCGCCACGCGGTCGTCCTTCGGCGCGTCCGGGTCGCCGAAGTAGAAGGCGTGCAGCCACGGCTTGGGGTCGCGCTCGCCGTCGGCGATCTCGTCGAGGCGCTCTTCCATCTTCGCGGTGAAGCCAAGGTCGACGAGATCGGGGAAGTGCTGCTCCAGCAGGTTCACCACGGCAAAGGCGACGAACGTCGGGATGAGTGCCGTCCCCTTCTTCCAGACGTAGCCGCGGTCCTGGATCGTCTCCAGGATCGAGGCGTACGTGGACGGGCGGCCGATCCCGCGTTCTTCGAGTTCGCGGATCAGGCTCGCCTCGGTCCAGCGGGCGGGCGGCTGCGTCTCGTGCCCCCGCGCGTCGACGCTCACCGGGTCGAGCGGTTGACCGGGCGCGAGCGGAGGCAGGACGCGCTCCTGGTCTTCAAGTTCCGCATCCGGGTCGTCCGAGCCTTCGACGTAGGCGCGGAGGAATCCGGGGAACGAGATCACCTTGCCCGAGGTCTGGAAGGCCGCGCGGCCTTCGGCGCCCGCGTCACCGGAGAGACGGACCTGCGTGCGCAGGCCGTTCGCGTCCCGCATCTGCGAGGCGACCGTGCGCTTCCACACCAGGTCGTAGAGCCGGAGCGCGTCGGGGTCGAGTTCGCCCTGCAGGCTCTCGGGCGTGCGGAACGAGTCGCCCGCGGGCCGGATCGCCTCGTGCGCCTCCTGCGCGCCGCGCGCCTTCGCGGTGTACTGGCGGGGGGCCTCGGGGAGATACGGCGCGCCGTACAACTCGGTGATCTGGCGGCGCGCGGCGGCGAGCGCCTGCTCGGACAGGTTCGTGCTGTCCGTCCGCATGTAGGTGATGTAGCCGTTCTCGTAGAGGCGCTGCGCGACCGCCATCGTGCGCTGCGCGGAGTAGCGGAGCTTGCGCGCCGCCTCCTGCTGGATGGTGGAGGTGATGAACGGCGCGGGCGGGCGCTGCGTGAACGGGCGCTCCTGCACGTCGTCCACGACGAACTTCGCCGTGCGCAGCGTCGAGGCGAGCGCCGTCGCGGTCGCCTCGGTCAGCAGGCGGGCGTCGCCCGCCAGTCGGCCGGTCTCGGCGTCGAAGTCCCGGCCCGCGGCGACGCGTTGTCCGCCGACCTCGACCAGGCGGGCCGGGACGCGTTCCGCCGCGGGGGTCTGCGTGGCGAGGACGGCGTCCAGGTCCCAGAACTGCGCGGCGCGGAAGCGCATCCGCTGGCGTTCGCGCTCCACGATCAGCCGCACGGCGACCGACTGCACCCGACCGGCGGATAGGCGGGGCGCGACCTTCTTCCACAGCACCGGCGAGACCTCGTACCCGTACAGGCGGTCGAGGATTCGGCGCGCCTCCTGCGCCCGCACCAGGTCGAGGTCGATCTCGCGCGGGTTGGCGATGGCCGCCTCGATTGCGGGGCGGGTGATCTCGTGGAAGACCATTCGCTTCACGGGGACGCGCGGCTTCAGCACCTCGTTGAGGTGCCAGGCGATCGCCTCCCCCTCGCGGTCCTCGTCTGTCGCGAGCAGGAGTTCGTCGGCGTCCTTGAGCAACGCGCGGAGTTTGGCAACCTGCGCCGTCTTGTCGGGGGAGATGACGTAGAGCGGCTCGAAGTTCTTCGCGATGTTCACGCCGAGGCGGGCCCAGGGCTCTTTCTTCAACGCGGCCGGGATCTGGGCCGCCGAGGAGGGCAGGTCACGGATGTGCCCGATCGAGGACTCCACGACATAACCATCACCGAGGTACTGGGAGATCGTGCGGGCCTTCGCCGGGGACTCCACAATCACCAGCCGGCGACCGCCTCCGCTCGGACGCGCAGCGGCGCGACGGCGGGCGGGGGTGCGCGGGGCGGCGTCCGTCGTCACAGGGCCTTCTCGATGGTGGCGGCAGCCCGTGCCTCAGGCTCGGCGGAGACGTAGCCGGCCTCATCCTCGCGGACGCGGACGAACTGCATCCCGCCCACATCCCGGACGAGGCCCTTGAGTTCCAGTAGGGCGAGCGTACCGGAGACGGTAGCCGCGGCCAAACCACTCCGCCTGACCACGGCATCGATGTGCTGGGGTTCGCGGCTCAGTGCTGCCATCAGCGTCCGCTCGTCCTCGCTTTCCGGCGGCGCCGCGCGGCCGAAGTCGAGTTGCTTTCCGGCCACGCTCAGATTCAACGCCTCCAGAATCCCCTCGACATTTGCGACCGGGGTGGCGCCGTCTTTGATCAGGGCGAAGGGGCCCTTCGACTGGGGCGAGAAGATCGACCCGGGGACGGCGAAGACCTCGCGGTTCTGCTCCATCGCGAATTTGGCCGTGATCATCGCCCCGGAATCGTGGTCGCCCTCGACCACAAGGGTGCCGAGGCTCACGCCGGAGAGGATGCGGTTCCGGCGCGGGAAGAAGTCCGCCCTCGGTTTCGTGCCCAGGGGGTAGTCACTCAGCACCGCTCCGCGCTCGGCGATCTCCTCGGCCAGCCGGCGGTTCTCCGGCGGGTAGACGGTGTCCAGCCCGTTCGCGAGCACTGCCGCAGTCCGGCCTCCCGCGTCGAGGGCGGCGCGGTGGGAGACGGTGTCCACGCCTCGGGCCAAGCCCGAGACGACGGTGATGCCGTTCGCCGCGAGCCCGCGGGAGAACTCCTGCGCCGCCATCCGTCCGTATGCCGTTGCCCGGCGCGTGCCGACCACCGCGACGCTCCACTCGTCGACGTCCGTCCAGGCGCCCTTCACGTAGAGCAGCGGCGGGGCGTCGTCGATCTCGCGCAGGCGGGAGGGGTACCGGGGGTCGGCCACGGCGAGCGCCGTCACGCCGGCCTGCGCGAGGCGCTCCGTCTCGGTGTCCGGGTCGGTCTCGTCGCGCGCCCGGACGACCTCGCGGGTCGTGCGCTCGTCGAGCCCGGCAGCAATCAGCGCTCCCGCCGGGGCCCGCCACGCTTCCTCCATCGAGGGGAATGCGCGGTCGAGCAACCCGAAGCGCACGGCACCGAGGCGGTGCACCCGGTGCAGGGCGACGCGGTAGGCGAGGTCGGCGGGCGCCTCGGTGGCTCGGGTGGTGGCTCCGTCCATGGCGGTTAGGGTAGGGAGCCGGTCAACGTCTCGTCCGCCGGAACTGGCGCAGAGGGCATCTAGGCGGTGGTGCGTTCCTCGTCGCCGGGGAGCAGGCGCTCGGCGCGCACCTGCTTGATCCGCCGTCCGAGGATGGAGAGCACGTGGAGCATGACGCCGGGCTCACCCGCCTCTCGGGCCGTCTCGTCCGGCACGGTGACCTCATCACCAGGCACCGCCAGACGGCCCAGTTCGGTCGCAATCAGGCCGCCAACGGTGTCGAAGTCGTCAGATTCGATCTCGGTGCCGAAGAGTTCGTTGAGTTCACCCACCGTGACCGAGGCGTCCACCACGACCACGTCGTCCGAGACGCGCTCGAACGGGGCCTCCGGCACGTCGTACTCGTCCACGATCGCGCCGACGATCTCCTCGAGCAGGTCCTCGACGGTGACGACACCCGCCGTCCCGCCGTACTCGTCCACGGCGATCGCGAGGTGGACCTGGTCCCGGCGCATGTCCGAAAGCAACTGGTCGGCACGCTTCGAGTCAGGCACGAGGTACGGCGGGCGAGCGATGTCGCGTAGCCGCGGCATCACCTGTCCGGGGGCGACGTATGCGAGCAGGTCCTTCGCGTACACGACCCCGACCACCTGGTCGAGCGACTCCTCGTAAATCGGGATGCGGGAGTAGCCCGTCCGCGCGATGAGGTTGATCGCCTCGCGGGCGTTGGCGTCGGCGGAGAGCGCGGTGACGTCCAGCCGTGGGGTCATCAACTCGCGCACGGTCTGGCCGGACATCTCCAGTAGTCCGCGGAGCATCCGCCGCTCCTCCACCAGGGCGGCGTCCTCGCCTTCGACAGCCTCGAGGAGCCGCACGAGTTCCTCGGCGGGGTCGATGTCCTCGCTCGTGCCGCGCAGGCCGAGGGCGCGCATGGGGACGTGGACCGGCGCGCGCAGCAGCCCCGCCGCCGGCGTGAGCAGCACCTCGGCCACCCGGGCGGGCCCTGCCAGCCGCCGCCCCCACGGTGCGGGCGAGGACAGCACCAGCACGCGCATCACGGTGCGGACGAGCGAGACGATCACGAGCCCGACGAGCGCGACGAGGAGCAAACGCAGCACGGACCAGTCGCTCCCCGGCGTCGCCATGACCGCCAGCGCCGCGACCAGCAGCGCCGTCGCGAGCGTGACACCGGCGCGCATCCCGCGCAGCAGCCGCTGCCGGGTGCGTACGTAGTCGCGGAGCAGATGAGAGAGCGAGGGTGACGCCTTGCCGTCCACCATCCGGCGCCGTGAGAGCGGGACGGCAGCCGCCTCGACTGCGGAAGTGAGGGCGAGCAGCAGAATGGCCAGGATGGCCAACGCGATCAATGCGGGAGGGCTGGTATCCACTGGCAAGCGATTGGCCCGGGGGCCTACGCCTGACGGCCTCCTTCATTGCTCGACGGCCGGAGACGGGCGGGTACGCCCATCACCGTCGCACCGTCCGGGACGTCGGTCGTGACCACGGCCCCCGCCGCGGTGCGCGCTCCAGCGCCGACTTCCACTGGCGCCACCAGGACGGTGTCCGAGCCGATGAAGGCCCCGGCGCCGATGATCGTCCGGTGCTTCGCTACGCCGTCGTAATTCGCGGTGATCGTACCAGCGCCGATGTTCACGTCCGCGCCGACCGTCGTGTCGCCGATATAGGAGAAATGGCCGACCTGCGTCCGCGCACCGATCGTCGATTTCTTCACCTCGACGTAATTGCCGAGGTGGACCCCCCGGCCGATCAGTGACCCCGGACGGAGATGGCAGTACGGCCCGATGTCGACGTCCTCGCTGATCGTGGAGCCTTCGACCGTCGAGGCGCCGATCGACGAACGCGGGCCGACCGTCGTGTCCGAGATCACCGCGTTCGGGCCGATGCGGCATCCGCCGGCGATCCGCGTGTGTCCGCTCAGCATCGTTCCCGGCAGGAGGACGGTGTCCGCGCCGACTTCGACTCCCGCGTCGACGTACGTCGTCGCCGGGTCGAGCAGCGTGACGCCGTCGAGCATGAGCCGCTCGCGGATGCGGTCGCGGAGTATCCGTTCCGCGCGCGCGAGGTCGACGCGGTCGTTGACCGGCAGGACCTCGGCGGTCTCGGCGACCTGGTAGGCCTCGACGCCGTCACCGCGGACAGCGAGGCCGATCAACTCACCGAGGTCCAGGTCGCCGCCCGCAGCCGGGCCGGTGGCCAGCAGCGCGCGCCAGAGCCATTCGGCCTCCACGGCGTAGACACCGGCGTCCACCTCGGGTGCGCCACGCATCGCCGGCAATAGGTCGGCCTCGGGGATGATGCCGTGCACCTTGCCGTTGCGCCGCTCCACGCGGCTGTAGCCCTTCGGGTCGGACAGGTAGGCAGTCAGGAACGTGAGCGACGAGGGGGCGGTTAGGTGCCGGCCCGCCATCTCGAGCAGCGTGCGGCTGGTAAGCAGGGGCATGTCGCCGTGCAGAAGCAGGATGGGCCCTTGCTCGCTGGCGAGCTTGCGCGCTGCCATGGCCGCGTGCGCCGTGCCAATCGCGCCGTCCTGCCGCGCCACCCGCACGCCCTCGCCTGCCGCGGCAGCGATCTCGTCGAGCGCCTCGCGGGCCACGACGACGATGTCCGAGCAGCCCGCGGCGCGCAGGAGATCGCAGACGAGGCGGACCATCGGGACGCCAGCGACGGGATGGAGTGCCTTCGGCCGGCTGGAGCGCATTCGCGTCCCGGGGCCGCCGGCGAGGACGACGGCGGTCCATCCGGCGAGGGACGGCGCGGCGCTGGTCATGGGCGCGGCGAGCGCCGGTGCGGCGGCCTGGCGGGGCGTCATCGTCCACAACCCTCTGGCAGGCTGCGAAATTGACCCGCCTGCGACGCCCATCCTACACTCGCCCAGCCGTCGACCTCCAATCTGTCCGACGTCAGCGAGATTCGGCGACCTGCCTCGGCCGCCTGGACTGCGCGAACCCGGAGACGCCCTCTCGTGACCGTCGACGAACTCCGGCGCGCCTTCCTCGCGTTCTTTGAGGAGCGCGGTCACCGACGTATTCCTTCCTCCTCCCTTGTCCCCCACGGCGACCCGACGCTCTTGTTCACGACGGCGGGGATGGTGCAGTTCAAGCCCTACTTCATGGGCCTCGCGGAGCCGCCCGCGCGCCGGCTGACCTCGATCCAACGCTGCTTCCGTACGACCGACGTCGAGTCGGTGGGTGACGCCACGCACCTGACGGCATTCGAGATGCTGGGCAACTTCTCCGTCGGCGACTACTTCAAGCCGGAGGCGATCAGCTGGGCGTGGGAGTTCCTCACCGGCGTCCTGACGATCGACCCATCCCGCCTCTGGGCTACGGTCTTCGTGACCGACGACGAGGCGGCCGGGTTGTGGGCAAAGCAGGGCGTCCCTGCGGAGCGCATCCTTCGCTACACCGCCGAGCAGGGAAACTGGTGGGGCCCGCCCGGCGACACAGGCCCGATGGGCCCGTGTTCCGAGATGCACTACGACTGGGGCAAGACCCCCGGCTGCCGTCACTGCGAGGCGGACACCTGCCACCCGGACGTCGGCTGTGGGCGCTTCCTCGAGATCTGGAACCTGGTCTTCATGACCTACCAGCAGGAGGAAGACGGCAGCCGCACCGACCTGCCGGCCGCGAACATCGACACCGGCGCAGGGCTCGAACGACTCGCCTCCGTCGTCCAGCAGGCACGCACAGTCTACGAGACGGACGAACTGCACCGCCTGGTCGCGGTCGCCGAGCGCCTCTCCGGCCGGAGGTACGACACGGATGAGTCGCCCGAGGTCGCCTTCGCGCTGCGCGCGATGACCGAGCACGCGCGCGCCCTCGCCTTTCTCGCGACGGACGGTGTGCTGCCAAGCAATGAGGGCCGCGGCTACGTGCTGCGGCGGCTGCTTCGGCGCGCGGTCTATTTCGGCTACAAGATCGGCATCCGCGAACCGTTCCTGGAGCAGATGGTCGACGCCGCCATCGACCTTTCGCACCAGATCAACCCGCAGATGCTGGAGCAGCGCGAGTTCATCAAGCGCCTCGCGCGCGTGGAAGAGGCGCGCTTCCTCCAGACCCTCGACCGCGGCCTCACGCTGCTTGACGAGGTGATCGAGCGGGAGCGTGCGACGAAGCAGATCCCCGGCCGCGACGCGTTCGTGCTGTACGACACCCACGGCCTTCCCCTGGAACTCACAGTCGAGGTCGCCCAATCGCGCGGCTACGAGGTCGACCGCGCGGGCTTCGAGACGGAGATGGAACTGCAGCGCGAGCGTTCCCGCGGAGACGAGACGTTCACCGCGCAGCAGGACGACCGCGCGCTGCGTTACGCCGCGCTCGGCATCGAGACCGCCTTCGTCGGCTACGAAGGCCTCGAGGCGCGCACGGGGGTGCTGCACCTGGAGCGCGACGGCGAGCCGGTCGCCCGCCTCGAGTCCGGCGAGACCGGCGAGCTCGTCCTGCGCGAGTCGCCCTTCTACGCCGAAGGGGGCGGCCAGGTGGGCGACCACGGAATCGTCACGACCGCCACGGGGCAGTTCCACGTGCGCGACACGCAGCGGTACGGCGAGACCATCGTGCTCACGGGCGAGGTCGAGCGCGGCTACCTGGAGCAGGACGCAGCCGCCCAGGCGCGCGTCGATGCCGCCCGCCGCGCGGACACGGCGCGCAACCACACGGGCACGCACCTGCTGCACGCGGCGCTGCGTGCCGTCCTCGGGACCCACGTCCGGCAGGCGGGCTCATACGTGGGGCCTGACCGCCTCCGGTTCGACTACACCCACCCGGAGGCGCCGACCGAGGCGGAGATGGCCACCGTCCAGCGGCTGGTCAATGCGAAGATTCGCGCTGACATCCGCTCGGAGACCTTCGTGCTCGGCTATGAAGAGGCGATCGCCCGCGGCGCAATCGCGTTCTTCGAAGACCGCTACACCGACACCGTGCGGATGGTGGAGTACTGCGACACGCGCGGGCACGACCCCGAACACATGCACACGTCCGAGTGCTACAGCCGTGAACTGTGCGGCGGCACGCACCTCCACGCGACCGGCGAGGTCGGCATGCTGATCGTGGTCTCGGACGTGAGCATCGGCGCGGGCCTCCGCCGCATCGAGGCCGTCACGGGTGCAGCCGCCGAGCGCTTCGTCGAGGAGCGCGCGGGCCTGGTCTACACGCTGGCGCGGCGCTTCAAGGTGCCCGCCGCCGAGGTGCTGGGCCGCATCGATGCCCTCGAGGAATCGTTGGCGGCGGAGCGCAAGCGAGTCGAGGACGCTGAGCGGCGCGCCTCGGCCGGGCTCGCCGACGAGCTCGCTGGCCGCGCGGAGCAGATCGGCGGCGTCTCGGTTGTCGTGGCGCGGGTCGCGGCGGATTCGCCGGACACCCTGCGCGTGATCGCGGACCGGCTACGCCCGAAGCTCGGCGTCTCATTCATCTTCCTTGCTGCGGACGCGAAGGGGCGGCCCGCCTTCCTCGCCGCTGCGTCGGAGGAAGTGATCGCACGCGGGCTGCGTGCTGACGAGGTCGTACGGGCCGCAGCGGCGCTCGCGGGGGGTGGCGGCGGCGGCCGGCCGAACCTCGCACAGGCCGGCGGCAAGGACGCCACGCAGATCGACGCGGCAGTCGAATTGGCGCGCAAGACCGCGCGCGACCGCCTCGCAGGCTGACCTGCTGTCCCACGCGTGTCCGTCGCCGTCAGCGCACAGACGTTTCAGGCAGTAGCCTCGACCCATGCGCTGGTTAGCCGTCGACGCCGGGACCGTCCGCGTGGGCCTCGCGATCTGTGACCGCGAGGAGCGCGTCGCTGTGCCGCTCGAGATCGTCCCCGCCTCCGCCGCGTACCCCGCGATTCGCGCGATCGCCGTCCGTGAACGTGTCGAGGGCGTGGTGGTCGGGCTGCCGCTGCACATGGCCGGCGGCGAGGGCCAGTCAGCGGCCATGGCGCGCCGGCTGGGCCAGCGCATCGCCAAAGGACTCGGCCTCCCCGTCACCTACGAGGACGAACGGCTGACCTCCGAGGAAGCGGCCCGTCTGGGCGGACGTGGCCGGCAGGACGACCTTGCGGCCGCGCTGATCCTCGAACAGTTCCTCGCGCACCGCCGCGCGCTCCGCCGGTCGGGGGGCGCGTGAACGTCCGCCGCGCCGACGCCCGGCTTGCGCTGCTTGGAGCCGTCGTCGCGGTGCTCATCGCCACGGCCTGGCGCAGCACGCCCGGCGCAGTCGCACGCGCGCTGCTCGACGACGGCACGCCGGTGGCAGAGCCAACCGACCGGATCGTGCGCGTGACGGTCCCGAACGGCGCGAACGCCGGACAGATCGTCGAGGCGCTCGATGCCGCGGGCGCCATCGCCGACGCCGGCGCATTGCGCGTGCTCCTCCGCCTGACGGGCGCGGGGTCCGACCTCCAGGCCGGCCGGTACGCCTTCCGCGAAGGGTCGAGCCCGGCTGACGCGCTTCGGGTGCTCCGAGGCGGCCCCAACGGGTACCAGCGGCTCACCATCCGCGAAGGCCTGCGCGTCGAAGAGGTGGGTGCGCTCGTCGTCCGCGCGGGACTGGCCACGCCGCAGGAGTGGCAAGCGGCGATGCGGAAACCTCGCCCGGAGCCGTTCCTCGCCCAGCGCCCAGCCGGCGCCGATCTGACCGGCTACCTGTTCCCCGCCTCGTACGACATCGACGGCTCGACGACGGCGGAATCGCTCGTGCAGGCGATGCTGAATGCGTTCGGGGAGCGAGTCGCGCCGTTGGACATCGACGCGAGGCAGGCCGGTGGCTCACTGCACGAGGCACTGACGCTGGCCTCGATCGTGGAGCGCGAGACGGTGCGGGAAGACGAGCGGTGGACGGTTGCCGCGGTGTTCAAGAACCGGTTGAAGACGGGCATCGGACTGCAGGCGGACCCGACCGTACAGTTCGCGCTCACCCGAGGCGAACGCGGGGCGGCGCTTGCCGCCGTCTCCGGCTATTGGAAAGAGCACCTGACCCCGGACGACCTTCAGGTCGACTCCCCGTACAACACGTATCGCGTCACTGGCCTGCCCCCCGGTCCCATCGCGAACCCTGGCATGGGCGCGATCGAGGCGGCCCTCCGGCCGGCACCGGTGGATTACCTCTACTTCGTGGTCGCGCCCTCGTGCGACGGCCATCACCTTTTCGCGACGACGCTCGACCAGCACAACGCGAACGTCGCTGCCTTCCTCGCCTCGAAGTGCGGTCGATGACCTCGTGGCCCTCGGGGCGGGCTAGGCTACGGCCATGACGAAGCGGATCGCGCTCCTCGGCCACCCCGTCGCGCACTCGATCTCGCCGGCGTTCCAGCAGGCGGCGCTGGACGCGTGCGCGATCGACGCGCGGTATGAGGGCTGGGACACCCGGTCAGAAGACCTCCAGATCTCCATCGAGCGGCTGCGCTCCGGTGACCTGCTTGGCGCAAACGTGACGGTGCCCCACAAGGTCGCGGCGATGCGCTTCGTCGATCGCCCGGACGCGCTGGCGGAGCGGGTCGGCGCACTGAATACCATCGTGCACCGCAACGGCCTGCTCGAGGCGACGAATACCGACGTCACCGGCGTCCTGCGTGCGCTCGCCTCGGCGGAGGTCGAGGTGCGTGGGGCGGAGGTCCTGCTGGTCGGCGCCGGCGGTGCGGCACGCGCGGTGGTCGTCGCGATGCGCCAGGCGGGCGCGGCACGCGTCGTGATCGCCAACCGCACACCGGAGCGCGCCGCGGCGCTTGCCTCGCTGGGTGGAGGCGAACTCGACCTCCGGTACGCGCCGCTCGACGCCAACGACGCGACCTTTCGGAGCGCCGCCAGCCGCGCGCGGGTGCTCGTGCAGTCGACGAGCCTCGGGATGCGCCACGGGCCGGACGAGGACGCGAACCCGGTGCCGGGCGACCTGATGCACCCCGGGCAGGTCGCGTTCGACCTCGTCTACGTGCCGGAGGAAACACCCTTCCTGCACGCCGCCGCAGCGGCCGGAGCGCGGCCCGTGGGCGGCCTCGCGATGCTCGTCCACCAGGGTGCGGAGGCGTTCCGGCTCTGGACAGGCGTCGAGCCCCCGCTCGATGTGATGTTCGACGCAGCACGGGCGGCGCTGGAGGCGCGCTCGACGGGAGCGGGGGGCGGGCCGGAAGATGGAGGAGCCTAGGTCCGGCCCGTTCCCAGATCGAGGCGCAGGGAGCCACTGATGGGCCTCGGACTCGCGCTCGTCGCCTGCCTGCTCGTGTTCATCCTCGTGGGCGTCATGGTGTTCCAGGCGCGGTTCGCCGCGCGCGCGTGGCGGCGGACCATCGCGGCCGGCGACCAGGGTGCGCTGACCGGCCTGCTCGACCAGACCTTCGAGGGCTGGCGGAACAGCCGCCCGCCGCGCCAGACGCCGCCGGCTGACTGGCGCGCCCTCCATACCGCGGCGGTTGTGGCGGCGGACCGGAAGCGGATTCGCGTCTCGCTGCTGGCGGAGCCGGACGTCCGCGTCGTGGAGGGCCGCCGCGTCGAGGTGGCCGGGGCGCGCGAGGTCGCCCGTCGCGCGGCGGTGCGTATGGTGGAGCGGCTCATGTACGAGGTCCCGCACGTCTCCTTCGCGGAAGCGCAGGTGGACGTGCTGACGGAGTACCGCGACGCGGGTAGTGCCGTAACCTCCCTCTGCCTCCTGAGCACGCGCGTGACGCGCGAGCAGGCGGCGGACGCCGACTGGGAAGGTGATGACCCAGTCGCGATGCTGGCGGAATGGGACACGCGCGAAGACGCACCCGGCGCGCCCGTGGACCCCGACGAGGGCGCGGTGATCGGCTCCGGGGCGGCCGAGGCTGCCGAGGCGGTCCGCGCCGCAGAGGAAGCGCTTCGCGCCGAACGCGAGAGGGATGGTGGGGCATGACGCACTTCCGCTGGCTGACTGCCGGGGAATCGCACGGCAAGGGCCTCCTGATGATCGTCGAGGGCGTCCCGGCGGGCCTCGCCGTCACCGAGGAGCAGATCGCCGCAGACCTGAAGCGCCGCCAGGCCGGCTACGGCCGGGGCAAGCGCCAGCAGATCGAGTCCGACTTCGCCGAGATCATCACGGGCGTCCGGCACGGCCTGAGCATGGGCTCCCCGATTGGCCTACACATCGTCAACAAGGACCACGAGAACGCGAACTGGCGCGTCCGGATGTCTCCCGCGCCGGTGGACGAGGCTGTGGAGCGCGTGACGCTGCTGCGTCCGGGCCACGCCGACCTCGCCGGCACGCAGAAGTACGGTTTCGACGACGTGCGGCCGATCCTGGAGCGGTCGAGCGCGCGTGAGACGGCGGCGCGCGTCGCCGTCGGCGCGATCGCCCGCGCGCTCGTGCGCACGGTCGGCATCGAGGTGCGCTCGCACACCGTCTCCGTGGGGCCGGTGCACGCACCGGCCGGCGACCGGATCGACTGGGCGGCGGTCGAGGCCTCGCCCGTACGCTGCGCCGACCCGGTCGCCGCGCAGCGGATGATCGAGGAGATCGACGCGACGAAGGAGGCCCTCGACACCATCGGCGGGATCTTCGAGGTGCGCGCCTCCGGCGTCCCATTCGGGCTCGGCAGCCACGTGCACTGGGACCGCAAGCTGGACGGGCGGATCGCGCAGGCGTTCATGTCGATCAACGCCGTGAAGGCCGTGGAGATCGGCGACGGCGTGCAGAACGTCGAGAAGCGCGGATCGCTCGTGCAGGACGTCATCCTGCCGCAGTCGGCGTGGGAGCGGCGCAAGTGGGAGCGCTCGTCCAACCGCGCGGGCGGCCTCGAGGCCGGCATGACGAACGGCGAGGACATCGTGGTGCGCGGCTTCATCAAGCCGATCGCCACCATCCCCCAGCGGATGCAGACCGCCGACCTGCTGACCGGCGAGGAGACGCAGTCGTTCTACGAGCGCTCGGACGTGGCCGTGGTGCCGGCGGCGGGCGTGATCGGCGAGGCGATGCTCGCGATCGTGATCGCTGACGCCGTGCTAGAGAAGTTCGGCGGGGACCACGTCGAGGAACTGCGCCGCAACTTCGAAGCATTCGAGGCAACGGTCGGGCCGCGGGAGCCGCGCCGATGACAGCCACCGCCTCCGTCGCGCAGGCGCCGCGCCAGATCGTCCTCGTTGGCCTTTCGGGGGTCGGCAAGAGCACCGTCGGCCGCGCGCTCGCGCATCAACTCGGCTGGGACTTCCTCGACACCGACGACCTGGTGACGGAGCGCGAGGGCAAAACCCCGGCCGAGATCATCACCTCACGCGGCGAACCGGCTTTCCGCGACATCGAGGCCAAAGTCGTGGCCGAGGCTGCGCGGCGCGAGTCCGTGGTGATCGCGACCGGCGGGGGCGCGTTCCAGCGCGGGACAAACCGCCGCGCGCTGGGCGAGCGCGGGATGATCTGCTACCTCGACGCGACGCCGACCGAGATCGCGCGCCGCCTGCGGGCGGACGCGCTCACGTCGCCGCGTCCGTTGGTCGACGGTGATCTGGATGCCAACCTCACGCGTCTCGACGCGGAGCGGCGGCCGACGTACAACCACGCCGACCTCTGGGTGCCCGTGCAGGGTGCGCCGGAGCAGCGTGAGCAGACATGCGCCGCGGCCGTGAGCCGTGTCCTGCGCGTCTGGGCCACCGAGGGCACCGCGCTCCTCGGCCGCCCGCGCCGCCTCGAACGGCTCGGGCTGGACGAGCCGGCGCGCGGCCCCGCAGCAGTTGTCGACACGGGCGCCGAGCGGTACCCGATCTGGGTGGCGCCGGGCGAGTTGCGCCGGCTACCGGACCGGCTGCGCCAGGTCGGCATCGAGGGGCGGCGCGTCTTCCTGATCTCGGACACGTCGGTGATCGAGGCCCACGGCCGCACGGTCGCGGAAGCCCTCGACAGCGCGGGTACGCCGGGCGCCTCGTACATCATCCCGGCAGGCGAGGCCTCGAAGACGCAGCGCACGGCGAGCGAGATCTACGCATGGCTCGCCTCCGAGCGTGCCGAGCGACGCGACGTCATCCTCGCGCTCGGTGGGGGCGTCGTCGGTGACCTCGCGGGCTACGTCGCGGCGACGTATCTCCGTGGGATGGCCGTCGTGCAGTTGCCCACGTCTGTGCTGGCGATGAACGACGCGGCGATCGGGGGGAAGGTCGCGGTCGACCTCCCCGCGGGGAAGAACCTCGTAGGCGCGTTCCACCAGCCGGTGGCGGTCATCTCCGACATCGAGACGCTGCGGACGCTCCCGCGCCGCTCGTACATCGAAGGCTTCGCCGAGGTGATCAAGCACGCGCTGATCCTCGACCCCGCGCTGCTGGCGCTGCTGGAGCGCGAGTCCGGCCGCATCACCTCGCACGCGCCCGACCTCGACCTGGTGGCGCAGGTCGTCGCGCAGTCGTCGCGCTTGAAGGCGCTCATCGTCTCCAGCGACCCCGAGGAACGCGGGATCCGCGCGATCCTCAACTACGGGCACACTACGGGGCACGGGATCGAACAGGCGACGCAGTACACCCAGTACATGCATGGGGAGGCCGTGTCGGTCGGGATGATGGCGGCCGGGCGCATCGGCGTGGAGTTGGGCACGATGGAGCAGGCGCTGCTCGACCGGCAGGCCGACCTGCTTCGGGCGTTCGGCCTGCCGACCGCGGCGCCGGGCGTGAACGCCACCGCCGTCCTCGACGCTATGAAACGCGACAAGAAAGTTGAACAGGGCAGGTTACGCTTCGTCCTGCTCGAAGGTCCCGGGCTCGCCACCCTGCGCGGCGACGTGCCCGAGGCCCTGGTGGAGCGGGCGGTGCAGTCCGTGTTGCGGGGGTAGCGATGCCACCTGAGAAGCAGCGCCAGATCGTCGCGTTCGCCAAGGGCCGGGTGCAGGGTGTCGGCTACCGCGCCTTCTGCGCCGACGAGGCGACGCTCCTCGGCGTCACCGGCTACGCGAAGAACCTGCCGGACGGCCGTGTCGAGGTGGTGGCGGAGGGTGACGAGTCGTCGCTCCGCCAGTTCGTAGAACGACTCCGCGAAGGCCCTCGCTGGTCGCGCGTCGAAGACGTCATCTACCGCTGGGAAGAGCCCGCGGGCGTGTTCGCGGGCTTCGAGGTCGTGATCTAGCCGCGTTCGTCGCGTTGGTTAGGCATTGCTTTCATTTGCTGCGACGAAACAGACGGCCGAGCTGCCTCCCGATACCCGACGGATTCAGCGCACGGCTGACGGCACCGGACTCACCGAGGACTCGCGCCTGGATGGCGCTGGCGACCTGCGCGGCGAAGCCCGCGTCCTTCGGCCCGGAGCGCTGGAACTCTCGCAGCAACGCCGCGCCGTCCACCGTCGCCACGAGCGCCGCCGCGGGCGTCGCCGGCCCGACGCCCCACATCAGCACCTCGACTGTCGGGACGAGAATGCCGTCCG
>SCTU01000187.1 GCA_004297315.1 Dehalococcoidia bacterium
CCGATCCCGTTGCAGAACGGCTCGGCCGCCGCGTCCAGCGCGACGTAGACGAGGTAGGCGGAGACGCCGATGCCAAGCGCGATCAGGAGCGTGAGCGCGGATTGCCGGGCGGATGAGAACACTGGGCCGCTACGGCTTCGCGGGCCTGGCGCGCTCGACCGCCGCGCGGAACACCTCGATCGGCTGAGCGCCAAGGACCGGCTGCCCGTTGACCGTGAACGTCGGCGTGCTGCTCACGCCGGCCTGCCGCGCCTGCTGCGTGATCGCCTCGACGGTCGCGCGCTTCGCGCCGGAGTCGAGGCAGGCGTTGAACTTTCCGGTGTCGAAGCCGCTCGCGCGCTGGGCCACCTCGGTGGCGTACTTCTTCAGGTTGCCGGGCGTGAAGACGCCGGAGTTCTCAGCCCCCTGGTGCGAGTAGAGGACATCGTGCATCGGCCAGAAGGCGTCCTGGTCGGCCGCGCACTCCGCCGCCTCTGCAGCCTTCTTCGATTCCTCGCCGATGAAGGCGAAGTAGCGGTACTCCAGCGAGACCTGGCCGGACTCGACCAGTTCCTGCTCCAGCAGGTGGCCCGTCTCGACCACCCACTTCTTGCAGAAGGGGCACTGGAAGTCGGCGTACTCGATGATCTTGACCGGGGCGTTCGGGTCGCCCTGCGTGCGCCCGCTCACGCGCGTGCGCGGTCCCGACTCAATCACCGTCGTGTCGCCGCCCGGACGGTTGAGCCAGATCAGCACCCCGACGACGACGAGGGCGAGCGCGACCGAGCCGAGCACTGGCAGCCCGCCCCACTGGTTGAGCGTGTGCTGCCATCCAACGGGCGGTGGCTTGCGCCTCGTCATCTCGTCGTCACCCCCGCGTGTCTTGCGGGTCTAGCGGACGGCCGGCTCGGGTGAGCGGTTGAGGTTGGTGGAGATGAAGTCCTTCACCGTCTTCATATCGCCAGGCTTGATGACAAGGCGGCGGCCCCACGACGTCGCGACCAGCGCATCCTTGTTCTCGGGCCGTGGCGACAGGACGACGTCGCGCTTGCGCCCGTCGACCAGGTCAAGCAGCTCCTTCAACTGGGCGTCCGAGATCGCGCCGGGCTTGTAGGTGATCCAGATGAGGCCGTGCTCCAGCGAGTGGATGACCCGGCCGTCGTCGACGGGCTGGTCGTAGACGCCGCCCGGAAGCGGGTTGACGTAGTGGGGGCCTCCTGCGGGCGGCACTCCCTCCGGGATCTGGAGTTCGGACGGCGAGGTCACGTGGCCGGACGCCGCGATCTGGACCGCCTCGCCCATCAGGCCCTTCGACGAGACGCCGACGGGCCGGTTCACCCAGGCGATCCAGCCGATGAACGCCAGCACCGCCACGCCCGCAACGATGATCCAGGGCCCGCCCCACTGGTCGATGGTGTGGCGCCAAGCCGGGACGGGCTTCGGCGCCGGCCGTGCTGAGGCCGCGGCAGGCGTCGAGGGTTGGCTACGACGCTGCTGCAGGCGCTCCTGGCGGCGATTCTTTCCCATTTGGACCCTCCGGCGGCGCGGAATTCGGGGCGTGGCGGCCTCTCGATTATCTGGGCCGCGCCCGGCGAGCGCCAACCGACCGGCCGTCCGGGCGATGTCCGGGAATCGTGGTGCCTCCGCATATCTTGTAGTGCACGGACTGGTGCGACCTCACCGTCAAGTGCACGACCGCGTGGAGGCGCGGCGCGAATGTCAGGATCCTCGAACCCGTTCGACAGCGGCGAAGCGGAAGCGGCCGCGTACGACGCGTGGTACGACGCTCCGTCGGGCCGTTCCGTGCTCGAACGGGAGCAGCGGTGCGTCATCCCGCTGCTCGAGGGCGCGGCGAGGCCGTGGCTCGACCTCGGCACGGGGAGCGGCCGCTTTGGGGCGGCCGCCGGAGCAGAACTGGGGCTCGATCCTGCACTAGCGTTGCTGCGTATCGCCGCGCGACGGATCCCCTCGGTCGTCCGCGGAGCCGCTGAGGCGCTCCCGTTTCGCGCGGCAAGCCTGGGAGCCGTGCTCTGCGTGGCCGCGTTCGAGTTCCTGCCCGACGCGGACTGCGCGTTGCGCGAGATCGCCCGCGCGCTGCGTCCCGGCGGGCGATTTGTGCTCGGCTTCTTCCCGCGAGACAGCGCGTGGGCGACGTTCTACGAGCAGGAGGGCCGCGACCCGGCGTCGTTGTTCCACGGCGCGCGGTTCTGTTCCCTCGAGGAATGGCAGCAGCGGGCGGTGGCAGCGGGCCTCACCCCGGGGCCCGTGCGCTCCACACTGTTCGAGGCGCCCGGCGAGCCGCCGTCCCCGCGCGTCGTCGCCGGCGCAGAACCCGGTGCGAGTTTTGTGGCCACCACGCTGGTGAAGACCGGTGAAGATGAAGGACGGCACAGATGAGCGACCTCGCTGCACAGGTGAGCCTCTATCCCCTCGGCCAGGCCGACCTGTCGCCCTCGATTGAGGAGGTGCTGCGGATCTTCGAGGCGTACGCCCTGCGCGTGGAGACGGGGCCAATGAGCACCCTGCTTTACGGCGACGATGCCCCGCTGTTCGAGGCGCTTCATGAGGCGACACTTGCGGCCACCCGCTCGGGAAAGATGGTGATGGTGGTCACCGTCTCGAACGCATGCGCCGTGCCGGAGGGGTAGCCCCGGCCGGGCTGCCCGCTCCCGCCCCGCGGGCCCCAGGCGTTACTCTCGGCTGCTCGCGCCGAGGAGGCGCGTGCGAATGGCCTACTCCGAAACCGCTGCGCGCCCGTTCCGCGCCGACCGCAACTTTCGCCTCATGCTGGGGTTCACCCTCGTCGCGCAGTTTCAGCCGCACCTCGCGATCTGGGTCGTGTACCTCACGGACTACCGGCACCTCACGCTCACGCAGGTCGGCATCATGGAGGCGCTGTACTGGGGTGTGAAGCTGATCGCGGAGGTGCCGACCGGCGCCTTCGCCGACCGCTTCGGCCGGCGCCTGACCTTCATCACCGGCACGGTCGTCGAGGGCGCTGGTATCGCGATCTTCGCGCTCGCCGGCACGTTCCCGCTGCTTTCGCTCTCGTACCTGCTCTGGTCGCTCGGCTTCGCCTTCCGCTCGGGGAACGACTCCGCGTACATCTATGACGCGCTCGCAGCCGAGGACCGCGGGGCGGAGTTCGCGCAGCGTCAGGGGCGCTTCGGCGCCGCGGTGCAGATCGCCTTCACGCTGGGCGGCATTGCGGGGGCCGCCTTCGCCGCACGCACGTCCCTGGCCGCAGCGACGCTGGCCGGTGTGGTGCCCTCGATGCTCGGCGTCGGCGTCCTGCTGCTGATGCAGGAGCCCCCGCGTCGAGGCGGCACGACGCACATGCCCTACCTCGATACCTTGCGCGGGGCGTGGCGCGTCCTGCAGACGCGCGCCGCCCTCCGCTGGGCGATCCTCTTCGAGGTCACGATCGGGGCCGCCGCGCCGGCGCACTTTCTGCTGCTCCAGCCGTTCCTTACGCATCACGCGGTGCCGCTCGCCTGGTACGGCGTCGCACTCGCGCCGTCCGGCTTCGCACACGCCGCCGGGTCGATCCTCAGCGCGCGGCTGGCGAGGGCGTTCGGCTTGCGCCGCACGTTGCTGGCTGGGCTCGTCGCGGTGGTGGCGCCGCTCAGCGTCCTCGCCGCATTTGACGCGGTCTGGATGCTGCCCGCGTTCTGGGTTGCGCAGTTCGCGGGCGGCACCGTCGAGCCCGCGCTGGGCGGCTACGTCAACGACCGAACGGAATCGGCGGTACGTGCCACCGTGCTGTCGGTCGCGCCGCTGGGCTTCTCGCTGATGGTGATGTTCGCGAGCCCGCTCGCCGGAATCACGGCCGATGTCCACCTCGGCCTGGGCTTTGCTGCGCTCGCCGGCGTGGTCGGCCTCGGCGCGGGGACGGCGTTCCTGCTCTGGCGCAGCGCCGACGCCCGCGACCCCGCGCCGATCGAGGCCTCCTTGTGATGTCGATGGCGACGCAGGCCCGTCCGTTCCATACGACGCGCAACCTGCGCCTCCTCTCAACCTTCATGGCCGTCGCGCGCTTCTCGCCTCACCTCGCGGTCTGGGTGATCTACCTCACCGACTATCGAGGCCTGTCACTCGCGCAGGTCGGCCTCATGGAGACGTTCTTCCAGGCTGTGAAGGTCGTCGGCCAGGTCCCGACCGGTGCTTTCGCCGACCGCTACGGCCGCCGTTTCACCTTCATCACCGGGATCGCCATCGAAGGGACGGGCCTCCTGCTCTTTGGCCTCGCCGGCAACTTCCCGCTGCTGGTCGTCGCCTACGTCTTCTGGGCGCTTGGCATCACCTTCGTCCAAGGCAACGACGGCGCGTACATCTATGACGCCCTCGCCGCAGAGGACCGCACCACCGAGTACCCCAGCCGCGCCGGCCGCCTGCTCGCCGTCGTCGCTACGTCGAGCATGATCGGCGCGGTTGCCGGCAGCGCGCTCACTGCGCGTACGAACCTCGCGTGGGGCGTCCTCGCCGGCGCGGCGCCCTCGGTCCCCGCCCTTTGCATCGCGCTCTCGATGCAGGAGCCGCCGCGCCGTGGCCGCGTGCGCCTCCCCTACGTCGCCACGCTGCGAGGCGCGGTCCAGGCGCTGCGCGCGCGTGCCGCCGTGCGATGGGCGATCCTCTTCGAGGTTTCGCTGGCGGTCTCGATGCCGGCGTCCGCCCTGCTCCTCCAACCCTTCCTCGTGCGGCACGAGTTGCCGGTCGCGTGGTTCGGCGTCGCGATTCTGCCGGTCGCGCTCGGCACGGTCGGAGGCTCGATGGCGAGTGCCTGGGTCGTGCGTACGTTCGGCGTGCGGCGCGCCTTTGCGCTCGCGCTCGGGGGCGCGGCGACGTCACTCGCCGTGCTGGCGACGGTGGACCACCTCGTCGCGCTGCTCGCGTATCCGCTGCTGCGGGCCTCGCTCGGCCTTGGCGGCCCGGCCCTCGGCGCCTACGTGAACGCGCGCACTGAATCCGATGTGCGCGCCACTGTGCTCTCGGTCGCGCCGCTGGGCACGGCGCTCGTCTTCTCGGTGATGGCTGCCGCGGCCGGCGTCATCGGCGACCGGCACCTCCTGCTCGCTTACGCGACCCTCGCGACGACGCTCATCGCACTCGGCGGCACCACCTACGCCATGTGGGTGCGTGCAGACCGGCGGGAGTCCGGAGCAGACTAGCTCGCGCGCTCCCAGCGCACGGTGCCGTCCTCAGCAAGGTGCATCACGACCCGTCCGTCATCCTGGAGAAGGTCGAGGTGGGCGAGCGTCTCGCCGATCGCGCTGCGGCGCTTCATCATCCCGAAGGTGGAGTACGGCCGGTTCCAGGTGACGCGCTCCGCGATCTGTGCCGCGGAGATCGGCGCGCCGACGACGCTGTCGATCGCGGCCAGCACTTCCTCCAGCCGGTGGTCGTGGTGCTCCGCGATCACGCGGCAGCGCTCCGGCAGGTCGTCGATCGTCGCTTCGTGCGCCGGCAGCGCCAGGCGGGTGTCGAGCGCCGCGACTTTCGCGAGCGAGTCGAGGAATTCGCGCAGCGGGTTCCGTCCGGCGGCGTCGTCCTCCGGCGAGAGTGAGACGTTCGGGGTGATCCGCGAGAGCACGTGGTCACCGGTGAAGGTGAGACGGTGGTCGGGGAGGTAGAGGCAGAGGTGGCCGGGGGTGTGGCCGGGCGTCCAGAGCGCCTGCACCCGCCAGCCGTCGAATTCGATCACTTCGCCGTCGGCGATGCGACGGTCGGCCTCGACGCGCATGTTCCAGGCGTGGCGCTCGGTCTCGGTGGCGGCGTCCGGGTGCCCGTGCTTCGGCCGCGACTCCTCGCGGCGCACCTCGTCGCGCTCCCGCTCGAGTTCCTCGGGAGGGACGCCGTGCCGGCGCATCCAGACGGCGCTGCGCGCGAGCCAGTCGTCGTCGCCGTGATGGTTCTCGACGAACCAGTCCACCTCGAGGTCCAGCATCGCCACCTCGCAGGCCGGCGACTGCTGCTTGAGCCACGACCCGAGGCCGAAGTGGTCGGCGTGCCCGTGCGAGATGATCAGGCGCTGCACGTCCGAGGGGGCATAGCCGATCGCCTTCAACTGGGAGGTGAGCGCGACCTTGGCCTCAGCCGTGCCATAGCCGGAGTCGAAGAGCGTCACGCCGTGCTTGCCGGCGAAGGCGTAGGGCATGATCCAGGGCAGTGCGTCCGAGGTCATCGGCGTGCGCAGCCGCCAGAGCCCGGGCACGATCTCACGCGGCGGCTCAAGGGTGGTCACATCGAAGTCGGGCACAGGTACTCCATCTCGCGGTGCGCGCCCCGGGCCGAAGGCCCTCGGAGGTCGCGCCTGCCCTCCGATGGTACGCGGAGCGGCCGGATACCGGTGGTATGGACGCCCTGCCAGTTTGGACGACAGTTGACGGGGAAGAGGCGGGCCAGCCACAGTCGGTGGACGGAGCCACGCATGACTGACAACGGCGGACGGCCCGATACCGCCGAGGTGGCACCCGCGGGACTCCGCGACCTCGTGATCTACTTCGCGAAACTCGGCGCCGTCGGCTTTGGTGGCCCCGCCGCCCTCGTCGGCTACATGCGCCGCGACCTGGTGGAGCAGCGGCGTACGCTCGACGAGGACACCTACAACCTCTCGCTCGCGCTCGCGCAGATCATGCCGGGCCCGCTGGCCGCCCAGACCGCGATGGCGATCGGTTACTTCCAGGGAGGGATCCTCGGGGCGACGCTGGTCGGTGTCGCCTTCATCCTTCCCTCGTTCCTGATGGTGCTCGCCCTCAGTATCGCCTACGTCGCCTTCGGCGGGCTCCCCTGGATGCAGGCGCTGTTCTACGGCGTGGGTGCGGCCGTCATCTCCATCATCGCGGTGGCGGCATATCGCCTCGGCGTCGGGACGAACAAGCGCGACCCGCTGCTCTGGGGCGTGTTCGCGGCGTTGTTTGGCGCGACCGTCTGGTCGGGCGCGGAGCTCGCCGTGCTGTTTGTCCTCGCGGGGCTGATCGTGGCGCTCGTCCGGGCATGGCCGGGCGCCACCCGAGGTCTGGCGCTCATGGCAGTCTGCGCTGTCGGGGCCGCGCTGATCTGGCTCCTCGAACGCTCGCTGGTGCAGGCCGGCACGACCGAGGGCGATGCGCACGTGCTGCTGCAGATCCTTCTCTTCTTCACGAAGGCTGGGGCATTCGTGTTTGGCAGTGGACTCGCGATCATCCCGTTCCTCCGCGAGGGAGTCGTCCACGAATTCGGCTGGCTCAACGAGCAACAATTCCTCGACGCGGTCGCGGTCGCGCTCGTGACGCCGGGCCCGGTGGTGATCACCGTCGCCTTCATCGGCTACCTCGTGGCGGGAGTCGCAGGTGCGGTGTTGGCAGCGGTGGGGATATTCCTGCCGGTCTACTTCTTCACGATCCTGCCCGCGCCGTGGTTCAAGCGGCATCGCGACAACCGCCAGTTGAGGGCGTTCGTCTCGGGGACGACCGCCGCCGCCAGCGGTGCGATCGCGGGCGCGGTAGTGCTGCTCGCGCAACGCGCGATCGTCGACCTCCCGACAGCGGTCATCGCGCTGGCCGGCCTCGCGCTGCTCTGGCGCTACCGCGTACGCGAGCCTTACCTCGTCGCCGGGGCGGGCGTCGCCGGGCTGATCCTCTGGCCGATCGTGGGCGGCTAACCGAGCAGTTCGAGGCCGAGCGCGAACGCGCGGCGTTCGAGGTCGGTCGAGAGGGCGCGCGCGGCCTCGGCGGGCGGGAAGGCCTCGACGCCGGCGAGCGCGCCGTCCGGCGAAGGCTCTCCGCTCACCTCGACGGCGGCGACGCGGAGAAAGCCGACCGTCTCGCCGCCCTTCGCGGGGTGACGCATGCGCACGGGGAGACGCCGCGCGTGCAGGCGGGATGTGCGCACCGTCACGGCAAACCGAGCGCGCACGAGCCGGGCGACGCCGCCCGCGAACCCCTCGTCCGGGTGCGGGGTGTCGAGCGAGAGCAATACCGGACGCGGCGCATCGGGCCAGCGCGCGAGCAGCAGCGCTCCGTCCTCGACGCGGCGGATCACGAGCAGGATGCGTTCCGGGTCGGCATCCGGCTGCGTCACCATGCGGACGAGCGTGCCGGGGTCAGCCTCGATGCCGGCGCCGGTCATGGCTCGCCGGCCACCGCGGCTTCGAGGGCGGCCCCGTCTACCGGCCCGACGGCGGCAACGTGGAGCGTGCCGCCTCGCATCACCCGCACGGCCACACGCTCGGCGTCCTCGATCGTGACGGCCGCCGACCGCGCCATCGTGTCCTCGGGCGTCCGCAACGGGAGGTTGAGGATCGCCTGCGAGCCGTAGAGCGCGGAGATGGACCGCGTGTCCTCCAGCCGCAGCTGCGTGCGTGAGCGCGTGACGGCCTTCGCGCGTGCGAGTTCGTCCGCGCCGACCGGGCGGCAGGCGCGCGCCAGTTCCTTCGCGATTTCGCGGGCGGCCTCGACGGCGCGTTCCGGGTCGACGCCGGCGTAAACGCCGAACATCCCGCAGTCGCGCAGCGTCGCGATGTAGGAGTGGATGTCGTAGCAGAGCGCGAGTTCCTCGCGCAGGCGCGCGAACAGCCTCGACGACATCCCCTCGCCGAGGATCACGGAGAGCAGGTCGAGGGCGTAGCGGTCCTCGTCGTCCGCGGCGACGCCGTGGAGACCAAACGAGAGGTGGACCTGCTCGGTGTCCTTGTCGTGCAACGTCAGCACGGGCGACCCGGCCGGCGGCCGGTTGGGCACCCAGCGCAACGGATTGCCTGTCCGCCATTCCTCGAAGGCGCGCCCCACCATGTCGCGCACCTCGGCGGGGTCGACCGCCCCGGCGATCGAGACCACGGTCGCGTTCGGCACGTACTGTCGGTGGTAGTACGCGCGGATTGCCTCGGGGGTGAGGGCCTCGACGGACTCCTCGGTGCCCGCGATGTCGCGGCCATGCGGCTGTCCCGGCCAGAGCGTCCCGTCGAGGAGCACGCCCACCTGATCAGTCGGTGAGTCCTCGACCGCCGCGAGTTCTTCGAGGATGACGTCACGTTCGCGCTCGATCTCGTGCTCGGGCAGCAGCGAGTTCCGCAGCATGTCACCCATGATGTCGAGGGCGCCGCCGAGATACTCGGGCGTGACCTTCGCGTAGTAGACGGTCAGTTCGCGGTCGGTCGCGGCGTTGATGTTGCCACCGATGCGGTCGATCTCCATCGAGATGTCGAGCGGCTTCGGCCGGCGCTCCGTCCCCTTGAACAGCAGGTGCTCGAGGAAGTGCGAGAGCCCGCCCTCCGCCGGCGTCGCCTCATACCGTGACCCCGCCGCCACATAGATCGAGGCGGACACGGAGCGCGCGTACGGCATCGGTGTGACGAGGAGCCGCAGCCCGTTCGCGAGCGTGGTGATCTGCGGCGAAGCGAGCGGCATCAGTTCGAGCACAGAATCCCGTTTCCAGGCGATGTGGGAGGCCTCGGGCCATCCTAACGGGCGTTATCGGAGGGTCAAACGCGGGCGCCCGCTCGGATGGCTATCGGGGCATTAGGTGAGAGAAGATTGCCGTTCGGGTGCTATTCGGTGCCCAAATCAATGGCCAGTAGAAGGGCGCACCCCGCCAACCGAGTTCCTCGGCCCCGTTCTGTCGGAACAACATGAGCATTGGAGCGTCCGTTGCCACCCGCCTCGCAATCACGCCCTCGCGCTGATCGGTGTCTGGTGCATCCTGGTACGCGCCGCTGCCTTGGAAACGGCTGAGGTCGCGGTCGCCTCGTATCAGAATCCAAACCTTCTCGTGCGCTTCTGGCCGATCTGTTGCCAGTGACAAATACGTGAGAGTCGCGCGGGCAACGTCCCAAT
>SCTU01000012.1 GCA_004297315.1 Dehalococcoidia bacterium
CCTCGATCTCGTGGAGGCCGCGCGTGAGCTCGGCATTCACCCCCAGAGCCTGCGCCGCCTGATTAAACAGGGGCGAGTCCCGGCGACGCTGTTTGCAGGCAAATATCTGATCGAGCGCGACAAACTCGACATGTTCAAATCGTCCTACGACCCGCGCCCGGGCCGAAAGCCAATCCGCCGCCTGCTCTAGATACATCGAGGCCCGTGAAACAAGAAGAGGCCGCGCTCGAAGCGCGGCCTCTTCGGTGTAACCGGCACCTTCGACTAGATCGGCGGCTCGACCTTGTTCGAGGCTGCATCGATGTCCGATACCTGCACGTCAACCCGCAGGACCTCTTTATCCGCCGCGTTCTTCCCCGTGATCAGCACGCGGAGCAATACACCTCGGCTCTCGGCGAACCAGACATCGGCCTGCGTCTTCACGTCGGCGGCGGACTCGGGGACGGCGCTCTGCGTGCCGAAGACCTCCTCGAAGGCCTTGCGGTCGAAGACGTAGTGCCGCGCGGCGGCGCCCCCCACGGAGTCCTTTGTGAACGGTCGCCCCGCCAGCCGTTGCGTCAGTTCATCCGAGGTGGGCCCCGTCGTCCCCGAGAACAGCCCCTGAGGACTGAAGTCGGAGGTCGCGAGGAGCGCTGCGGCGCCGGTGATCCCGCGCTGCCACTGGCCCTGCGGCTCCTTGCTCCACTGCTCCTTCGCGATGTTGACCGTCTCGAGGTTCACCTTCAGGAACCCGAGGTCGGCATCGATCGTGGCCTGCTGGCGGTCGGGGTTTACGCGCGTGCCGCTCGCCTTGATGCGGAACGTGCCGCCGGGCGGAACGACCTGCGCACCCTGCGCGGGAAGCGCCTCTGACGAGACCAGGATGTCGGACGCAAACCGATACGACTTCAGGGCGTCGAGCGAAGTCACCTTGAACTCTGACGACGTCGCCTTCTCGCCCTTCTTGTCGCCGCAGCCGCCAAGCGTCGATATGACCGCGAGCAACAGCAATCCGGCGAGGGCCGTCCGGGGGGCGTGCGAGCGTCTCATGAGGCCTCCGTCGTCTGTGGGGTGCGACAACCCTCGTGGATCGGGGAGGCTCCGTCAACGCGCTTGCCTCCCGGTCGCGGGACGGGTGAGGATTGGCCGATGCCGCCATTCCCAACCTCTGCGCCCGGTGTCCACCTCGTGATGGAAGGCGTCTGGTGGCTCTTCGGCGTCCGCGGCTCGAACGTCTACCTGCTGCGTTTGCCATCGGGAGCACACGTGCTCGTGGATGCCGGTATGCCCGGCTCGGACGGCGCGATCCTCGCGCGGCTGCGCGCGCTCGGCGTCGACCACGTCGAGGCGATCCTGCTCACGCACCGCCACATCGACCACGCCGGCGGCGCGGCCCGCCTGCGCGAGGCGCTGGGGGCGCGCGTGGTGGCCGGCGCGGGGGATGTGACCGACGGCCGCATCGCGTCCTGTCCGGTCGACCTCGTACTGCCGCCCGAGGAATGCGAGCCGTTACCGGGACTGCTGGCGATCCCTGCGCCGGGGCACACTGCCGGTTCCACCGTCTACGTGGTGCCCTCGTTCGACCTGTGGTGCATCGGCGATGTCGCGCTGCACTCGGGCGACCGGATGAGCCGACCGCTGCCGCCCTCGAACGAGGACACGGCGGCGCAGGAAGCGACGCTGCGGGCGCTCGCAGCGCGTTGCGGGGCGAATGGTGCGCCCGGACACGGTGACCCCGTCGTCGGCGGCTTCGGAGACCTCGTGCGCGTCCTCGCCTCGCGTCCGCCCGCGCCCGGTCCGTGGTGGCTGCGCGTCGTGCTGAACCCGCGTGCGATGGCCCGCTTCGCGCGACGGCAGGCCGGCCGCCGCTAGTCGAACTCGGAGCGCGGCTCGCCCTCGCGGCGCAGGTAGGCCATCGCGCGGTCGAAGTCGCCCTCGCGCAGCAGGCTCGCCGAGTCGAGGTAGGTGAGCACGACGGCGAGCGAGAGGAGCGAGTGCATCCGCACACCCGTCGCCTCCAGCCGGCGCGCCGCGCCCTGTTCACGGTCGAGGAGCACGACTGCGTCCGAGACCATCAGCCCCGCGTTCCGCAGGCTCTCGGCGGTCGTGACGAGCGACCCGCCGCCCGCGGCGAGGTCGTCGACGATCAGGACACGCATCCCCGGCCGGTAGATCCCCTCGATCTGAGGTGTCGCGGCCTGCTCGCTGTCCTGCGCGGGCCGGATGTAGAGCAATGGCTTCTCCATCTGGAGCGCGAGCGCTGTCGCGACGTGCAGCCCGCCGATCGGCACGCCCGCGATCGCGTCGAACGGGTCGACGGTGCGCTGGCGCTTGAGCATCTCGAGTTCCAGTTCGTCCTGGATCAAGCGGGCAGTCCGCTTCAGCGCGTCCGGACGCGAGATGAGCAGTTTCGCGTTCACGTACACCGGCGAGTTCCGCACGGTGCGGCCGAGGCTGAAGTCGCCGAACTGGATCGCCCCGATCCGCCACATCGTGTCGGCCAGCCACAGCCGTCCCTGCGGGTCGCGTGGTGCGGTCATGCGCGCCTGCCCTTGGCCGTCAGCGCTTCCGGGTTCACGGCGTTCGCCGGCATCCGGCCCTCCAGCCCTGCGAGCAGGCCTTCGACTGCGAGGCGCGCCATCGCCGCGCGCGTCTCCAGCGTGGCGCTTCCGAGGTGTGGCGCGACGACGAGGTGTGGGGCGGTAAGGAGCGGATCGCCAGCCGGCATCGGCTCGGGCGTCATCACGTCGATGCCGGCGCCCGCGATCTGTCCGCTGCGCAACGCCGCCGCCAGCGCCGGCTGGTCGACGACGCCCCCACGCGTCGTGTTCACGAAGATCGCGTCCGGGCGCATACGGGCGAAGAACGAGGCGTCGCACATCCGCTCGGTCTCCGGGGTGAGGGGGACATGCATGCTCACATACTCGGCGCGAGCGAGCAGATCGTCGAGCGGCGTGAAGCTGCCGGGGAAGTCGGCCACCGCGCGGTGTCCCGCGTAGAGCACCGTCATCCCGAAGCCCTGCGCCCGCTGCGCGACTGCCCGGCCGATGCGCCCCGGGCCCACGATGCCCAGCGTG
Source organism: Dehalococcoidia bacterium (assembly GCA_004297315.1). Lineage (GTDB taxonomy): Bacteria > Chloroflexota > Dehalococcoidia > UBA2979 > UBA2979 > SURF-43. Next base: position 3,057 of record SCTU01000012.1, read on the forward strand.
GCGCCGCTGACCCGGTGCCCCAGCAGCCACGTCGGGTGCCAGGGGCCCCATTCGCCGTCCCGGACGGCCCGCTCGCCCTCCGGAAGGCGTCGGGCGGCGGCCAACAGCAGCGCCCAGGTCATGTCCGCCGTCGCTTCCGTGAGTACGCCGGGCGTGTTGGTGACGAGGACGCCGCGTGCCGTGCAGGCGGGAATGTCGATGTTGTCGTAGCCCACGGCCATGTTCGCGACGACGCGCACGCGAGGTGCCGCGTCCAGCAGGAGGGCGTCCACGCGCTCGGTGAGCATCGTCAGGAGCCCCTCGCACGGAGCCGAGCGCGTGCGTAGGGACTCGGCGAGCGGCGGGCCGTCCGCGTCCCACACGTCGAGGTCTGTGCGGGCGCGCAAGTCAGCGACGGGGGAACCGGGCGCGTCCCCGCCCGGGAGCATCCGCGAGACGAAGACGCGAGGCCGGCCGCTCATCGGGCATCTCTCATCCGGAGATTGTACGAGCGGGCTTCCGGTTATCCGCCAACGACCGGATTCGCCCAGGGACGTGACCGCCGGGGCAACACCAGCGGCACCGGGATGCCCGACCCCATGACCTCCGTGCGCCTCGCGAGGTGCAGCACCGCGGTCAGCGCGCACGTCGCCGCGTCCAGCTCGTCGTGCGTGATCCGCCGTCGCGGGAGGCCGCGCACGCCGGCCCTGAACAGCCCGCGTCGCAGTCCGTCGATGCCGGCCCCTTTCCGCGGGATGCCGAGCACGTCCTGCGTCATGCCGGGATAAACGTCGATCACGGAATGGGCAGCCGCCTGTAACGCCTCGCGGAGCGCGATCCCGCGCAGGGTCAGGTTGACCATCGAAGGAAGCAGCGCTGGGAAGGGCCGGTAACCGTCTCGTGCGGCGATCCGGTCCACCTCGCGCATGATCCCGGCGCTCGCGCACTCGCAGCCCCGGTCCGCGCAGTGGCGCCCCTCCGGCAGCGCGAGCGGCGCATCGATCGCGACGAGGGCGGGCCGGTATGTCTCGACGGCCTCGAAGATCGCCGCGTCGGTGCGCACCACGCGCAGGTCCAGCAGCCGTCCGTCACGGGCCATCACCGCCAGCCCCGTGGGATAGCGCGGGCAGCTGCGCAGGTCGAGGCCAAGCACCGGCCGCGCGGCTCGCGCTGGGCGGGAGGCCCGAGGGGCCTCTACACTCGACATGCGCCGTCCCCTGGACTCTGACGAGGCGCGCTGGCCGCGCCGGAATGCGTCGCCAGCATATCGAGCACTGTGCCGGAGGATCTGATGGCTGAAAAGCGCGCAGGCGAGCCGTTCACGCGGATCGACGTCCACGAAGCGAAGCGGATGATCGATGCCGGCAACGTGCAGGTGATCGACAGCCGCGAGCCGTACGAGCACGAGGAGGGGCACGTCCCCGGTTCCGTGCAGATCCAGCACATGGCCACGCTGGTCCACGCGGACAAGCTCGCGAAGGACAAGCCGATCCTCTTCATCTGCAAGAGTGGCGCGCGTTCCGCCGTGGCCGCGGAGTTTGCGGCTGCCCTGGGCCTGACCGACCTCTACAACGTCGAGGGCGGACACGAGGCGTGGCAGAAGGCGGGCTATCCGATGGAGACCGGCCGCTAGGTCACTGTCCAGAAGTCGTGACCCGCGCTGGGACAAGCACGTCCCCCAGTGCGGCCAGCAGCGCCGGCACGTCAAACGGCTTTCGCAGGTAGCGCGCGCGGACGCCCGGCGGAAGCGTGGCGCGCCTCCCCTCCGGGTCGTCGGTCACGAGGATGATCCGCTCGCTCAGTTCGGCCCGATGCGCGAGGATCCAGGCCGCGAAGGTCGACGCGTCCAGCCCGCGCAGGGCCACGTCTGCGATCACCGCGCTGTATCCGCCGCCACGAAGGCACTCGGCGCCCTCCGCACCGTCGGGGGCCGTGTTGACCTCGTATCCGGCCGCGGAGAGCGCCGCCGAAGTGGCCGCGAGGTTCGTCGGGTCGCCATCGATCACCATGATCCGGGCCGCCGCGGTGGATGGGGCGCCTGTCGGGGTGCCCGGTTCGTGCGTCTCCGGCGTGGGCGCGACGGTCCGCTGCGGGATACCCGGGCCGAGCGGCAATTGCACGCCCGCGGGTAGGGTGGGAGGTTCCGGCTCTTGCCGCGCGAATTGCAGCAGGTTCCGCATGATCCGCGCGGCGCGCTGCGACTCCTCCTCGATGGTGTGGAGCGCGTGCTCGCGGTCTGCACCCTCCAGCGAATCAAGGATCTGCGCGTAGCCAAGGATCGAGGTGAGCGGGTTGTTCAGTTCGTGCGCCGCGCCGGCGACAAGGTCGCCGAGCGCGTCGAAGCGTGCGACGGCGTCGAGCCCGGCGTCCGCGCTGCCCTCGGCGGCGGGGGACAAGTGGAGTCGCGGCCCGAGCCGCCGAAGTGTGCGCTCGGCGAGCCATCCGTCGGCCGCGGAGAACGCGCGCGCGCCCCGGCGGTAGAGGAGCGCGACGCCCGCCACCTCTGCGCCGGCGAAAAGCGGAATGTGCAGTCGCGAGCGCAGGCCAAACGCCGGGAGTCGGCCCAGCGGCGTGCGAAACGGCACGGCGGCGTGGGCGGCAGCCATGTCGCCCTCGAGCGCAGGCTCCCCGCGCGTCCTCACGGAGGCCTCGGCATCGTCCAACGAGGCCCACGTGTCGCCGGCCGCGACTCCCGCCATCGGCGTGGGATACACGGCGACGACGGAGGCGCCGTCGTCGGCGAACTCCAGCACGCAGGCGAAGTCGAGGGGTATTGCCGCATCCAGCGCTTGGAGCACCGCCCGCGACGCAGCGCCGCCGGATGCGCTGTCCTCGATGGCGTCGGCTGCCGCCAGGGGGGCATCCGCGGCCGCGCGAATTGCTGGCATCGGGAGGTCCGGGGTCACGCTGCCGGGTGTCGCAGCGAGCCGGACGGCCCAGCCCTCGCCGGAGATCAGGCCGACCATTTCCACAGCGAGCGCCACAGCGAGACCTGCCACGTCGAAGCGGATGACGCCCGCCCAGGTGGAGCCGGGGCCGGGGCTTGGCTCGGGCCAGCGGCCGCGATCACCTCGAGCGACGAGCGAACGGGCGTCGCGTCCGAGCACGCTGCCGGTCTCCGACAGGCCCAGGAGGGCGCACGCGGCGGCGTCTGCACGGCGGACGGCGCCGCCGGAGTCTATGAGGAGCCAGCCGGCGATCGGGGAGGCGGGGCGAAGGCCATCGTCGGGCAACGCCTGTTCCTCCCGCGGAGCGCGATCCTCACGCCCGATCCTCGGCCCGGGCGCGACGAGTCATGCTCCGGGGAAACCCCCGAACCCGCCAGCGGTTTGTCCACAGTTCTGTGTGGATAAGGACGGCTCAGTTGCGCCGGTCGACGCCGCCCCACCTCTCGGACACTGCGCGCTGCGCCTGCTGGTGCGCGCCCGTGATGAGCGGCTCGAGCAACCCGCCGGCGTGTTCGAGCCGCCGGCGGATGTCAAAGGTTTCGAGGAGTGCCTGAAGCATGCGCGGCGGCAATACGTCGGCTGCCGCGGCGCCGATCGCATCGACCAGCGCCCCCGGCGTCTTTGGCGGCCGGACGTCGCGACGGTACACGCCATCCACGAGCTGGCGGAGGCGTTGCACCTGCTCGAACGCCTCTTGCACGGCCTCGAGCAACTCGGGAGGGACCGCGGTGGCCTCGTCCACCGGGTATTCCACGTCGGCGGTCAGGAACGGGCGGTCGCGGTGCAAGGTGAGCACGCGGAAACGGCGTTCCCCGTGCGTCCGCACCATCACCCGCCCGCCGCCCACGGGTGAAGCCGACTCGATGCGGGCGGTCGTACCCACGTCGTAGGGCACCATCTCGGCGTCTCCGGCCTCGTTTCCCGTGCGGATCAGGACGACGCCGAACGGCTCGTCCGCCTCCAGGCACTCGGCCAGCAGCTGGTGGTAGCGCGGCTCGAAGATGTGGATCGGGAGCGGCATTCCCGGAAAGAGCACCGTCCGCAGTGGGAACAGCCGGAGGCTGCTCACGACCGTCCGCCTAACGCCGCCCGCGGAACGGACACGGAGGCCCCGAGAGCAGCGGCGATGCGTCGCGACGGTGCGGCAGAGGCGTCACGCATACCCGTGATCCTACCGCGCGACCGCGGCCCCGAGCGTTGAGGTACGAGAGGGCTGCGGCAGCGTCAGGCCGGCTGGAGCGCGCGCACCCGCAACGCCCCCGTGGAGGCGCCGACGCCACTCAGCGGCAGCAGCGCCATCAGCGCACCGCCGTCGTAGTAATGCGGGACGTAGATAGTGCCCTTCGCGACGCCGTCATCGAGTTTCACGGCGATGCGCAGCGTGGCTGCCCCGTCCGTGATGTCGACCACGTCGCCGGTGCGGACGCCTGCCGCCTCCGCGTCGCGCGGGTTCAGCCAGGCGGATTCCTCGCGGTGCAACTTGTCCGCCTCGTCCGAACGGATCGAGGCCGAGTCCCAGAAGGTGTAGAGCGGGCGGCCCGTCGCCAGCGCGAGCCCCTCCGCGGGGAGAGCCGCGGCGGCCGGTGCCGGTTGCGCCTGCGCGGTCGTCGATGCCGCCACGAGCGCGCGCACCTGCGCAGGGGCAGCGTCCACCTGTGCCAACGTCGGATAGCCGGTCGCCGCCGCAAGCGCCTCGTGCGCTTCCGCGATGCCCGCCGGAGCCTCATGGTCACCCATGCGGGCGGCAAGCGCGGCGAGGATCTCGACGGCGTCGGACTCCTGGCCTCGCGCGCGCTGCGCCGAATGCTGGCGCATAACGCGGCGGTCGGCGTTGGTGATTGTGCCGTCGGTGCCGAAGAACGGCGCCGCCGCCAGAACGGCGGTCGCGTACTCGGCGGTGGTCGAGCGCAGCGAGTCGATGACGACGAGCGCGTCGAGCCCCTTCAGCGCCGCTTCGACAGCAGCCCGGCCGGGCGCGTTGAGCAGCGGGTTGTCGGCGTGGACCACCAACGCCTTCACCTCGCCCCGCTGCGCGGCCTCGACGATCTCCGGGAACGACTTGCCGCCGGTGCCGGGCGCGATCCCCATGTCGGCGATCCCGAGCACGTTCGCGTCGGTCGGCAGGTAGTGGAAGGCCGAACCAGCCTCGCCGCCGCGTAGGGCGATCGCGAGGTTGGCGGCGGCGGTCGCGCCGGCGCCGGCGCGAGCCGGCCCGTCGGCGCCGTTCGGGGCGTACACCACGGCAGCGCTGGCCCCCTTGCCGCGCGTGACCACATCGAGGGCGCGTGCCCATGCCGCGGCGTCGACACCCGCGGGGGCCACCCCGCCATCGGCGAGGCCCTGCAACGCGTAAGCCTCCTGGCCCGGGGCGACGCGCACGACGGCGGCCGCCCAGCGGTCGAGCGCGGACCACTTCGGCGAGACGAGGACGATCTGCACCTTGCGCTTGATCACGCTGTCCTTCAGGCGCAGCGAGACCAACTGGTGCGAGTCCTCGACGTCGAGCGCTGCGACGACGACCGTCTGCGCCTGTTCGAGGTCAGTGAGGGAGGCAGGGACCCGGTCTGTCCCGAAGGCCGCGCGCATCGCCGCAGTCACGGCGCGGTGCACCGTGCCGTGCGAGAAGTCGACATGCGGCGTGCCGATCGCGCGGGCGAGGCGCGCGAGCAGGTACGCCTCCTCGTTCGTCGCGAGCGGCGAGCCGAGGACGGCGATCGCACCGGCCCCGTGCGCGGACTTCACTGCCGTCAACGCGTCGGCGGCCGTGCCGAGGGCCTGCTCGAAGGGCGCGGGGAGGAGCCGCGTCCCGGCGCGCACGAGCGAGCGCGTGAGGCGCTCACGCTCCGTCACGGCGACGTAGCCGAAGCGCCCGCGTACGCAGATCTGGTCGCGCGAGAACGGGTTCAGGCGGTCGGGCCGCACGATGACCGGACGGTCGTCGGTGACGCCGTACGAGATCGTGCAGCCGACGGCGCACGCGTTGCAGACGGAGTTCGTCCAGTCGTCCGCGCGGCCGAGCCACTTGTTCGGCTTCTCCATCAGCGTCGCCGTCGGGCAGACGTCGATGCACGCGCCGCAGAAGTTGCAGTCGGACTCATGGATCGCGCCGCCCGTGCCGAAGGCGATCATCGTGCGGTGGCCCTTGCCGGAGAGCGTGATCGCGCCGGTGTGGCGCAGGTCGTCGCAGGCACGCACGCAGCGGGTGCAGAGGATGCACATCTGCGGGTCGAACTCCAGGTACGGGTTGCCGCGGTCGGGCTCCGGGGGCGGGGTTTCGTAGTACGAGCGTGGCTCGCCGACCCATGGCTCCTCGAAGTCGCCCTGGTCGACGATCTCGCAGGAGGTCTGGAGCTCGCAGCGGTAGTTCTTCGAGCAGGTCAGGCAGCGATGGGTGACCACGTCGTCACGGAGGCAGATGTCGCCCGGCATGCAGTGGACGCGGCGATGGCAGGTGAGGCAGCGGTCCGGGTGGTTCGCGAGGATCATGGACATCACGGACTGCCGCGTGCGCTTCACCTCGGCGGTATCGGTGTTGATCACCATGCCGTCGGCGACCTGCGAGACGCAGGCCAACTGCAGCGGCGTCGGCCGCGCGCCCACGATCTCCACGATGCAGGTGCGGCAGCCGGCGTACGGCTCGAGGCCGTCGATATAGCAGAGGTTGGTGATCGTGGCGCCGTTTTCCTTGATCACCTCGACCAGGCGGCGTCCGGCCTGCGCCTCCACGACCTGGCCGTTCAGCGTGATCTGGACCACGGCTCCCCCACCCCTCGATGTTCCAGGGCGCCCGCCCGGATCCCGGGCGAGGGCGCGTCAGACGGTCGGTTAGTGTCTGTGTCCGTTGTTGCGGTCGAGCTTGCCCGGCAGCTTCTGCGGGCCGAACGGGCCAGCGACGCCCGCCACGTCGACGCGCGAACGCGCGGTGGGCATTGAGGTGGTCAGCGGCTGGCGGTCCTGCATCTGCCCGTTCGGGTAGCGCCCGCCCGTCGCGCCCAGGTACTGCCGCGCCTCGCGCGTTAGCGCCGCGCGGTCGCGGTACATCGTCTCGAAGACGTAGACGGCGTCGTTGTAGCGCCCGCCGGCCTGGATCGCCTGGTACGGACAGGCCTCGGTGCAGAGGCCGCAGTACATGCAGATGCGGAAGTCGATCTCGTAGCGGTCGATGTTGAGCGTGCCGTCGGCGCGCGGGCTGGTCTGGACCAGGATGCAGCCGTCCGGGCAGGCCTGGGCGCAGGTGGAACAGCCGGTGCAACGCTCCTCGAACCAGAGGAGGTTGGTGCGGGCGCGCACCGGCACCTCGCGCTGCTGTTCGGGATAGTTGACGGTGATGGCCGGGCGCACGACGTGCCGGAGCGTCACGAGCATCCCGCGGGCGATGCCGAGTCCGTACGCCACGCCGCCTCGATTCCCCCGGGCGCTCCGAGAGCGTCCGCTACCGCGCGCGAGCATACCCGAGGCCCGCGGCGCGCGATACCCGCGCGAATCCAGCCGCGCGGATTTGCCGGCGGCGAATCTCGACATAAGTCTGCACATCGACATGACTCGGTGGCCCTTGCGGGTCTTAGCACTCTCAACCACAGAGTGCTAAGATCGTCCTCAGCGGTTCGGGTAGCCGCCAGACATTGGTGCCCGCCTGAAGCCGCTCCAGCAAGGCTGTTTCAGCAAAGGGGGAATCGATGTCGATCGGTACCGTCCTGGAGCAGCGTCCGGCCCCGACTTCCGTCGGCGAGTTGCGGCTCTTGCCCCACCACCAACTCCAGCAGCACTACAGCAACCTCCTGGGCCTTGCACCCGGGGCCCTTGTGGCCCGCGCGCGGGAGGAACTCGCCGGGGAGGCGCAGCTTCCCGCCGAGCAGCGCCGCGAGACCGTCTACCGCCGGCTCAGCGCCTGGCTCGACCTCGACCAGGAAGAGGCGAGGATCCTCGGCCGCGCGTTCGACAGCGCTGCGGCGGAACTGCCGGCTGAGTTGGACTGCCGCCGCATCGAGGCCGAGCGGGACGCGATCTTGAACGGCTTCGGCTTTGCGGACTTCCAGCGCCTGACGGGGCTTCTGCCGTGGCTACGCGCCGAGCGCGGCCTCGCTGTGATCGCAGAGGCCACCGCAGAGCACGAGACCGTCGCGGCGTAGGCCATCGAAAGGAGACCACCGTGGACTCCATCATTCGGACCGAGACGTTGTTCGAGACGCTTCAGCGCCCCGGGGCGCTCGACGCGCCGCTGTTGATCGCGGGCTTCGGAAGCCCGGAGAGTCAGACGCCGGCCTCAGTGGTCGAGTACCTCGTGCACGAGTGGGATGCCGGACTGGTCGCCCACCTGGACCCCGACGCGCTGTACGACTTCACCGTCGCGCGGCCGAACGTCCTCATCGAAGAGGGCGAGCGCGTGGTCGAGTGGCCCGGCGTGCGCCTCTGGCACGCGCGTCCGGCCGGCGCCGATCGGGACGTCCTGTTGCTTGCCGGGCGGGAGCCGCACTTCCGCTGGCAGCGAGCTGGTGCCGCGATCGCCGAGGTCGCGCATGCGCTGGGCGTCCACGAAGTGGTCATCCTCGGATCCTTCGCAGCGGGCATCCCACACACGCGAACCGTGCCCGTCAGGATGACTGGGGTTGGCGGCCGATTCGCATCGCGCGCCGGGATCGAGGCCGGCATGCCTCGCTATCAGGGCCCGGCCGCCTTCTCGATGGCGCTCGGTGTCGCGCTGCGGCAGGCCGGCATCGAGACAGCGAGCCTGAGCGCGATGGCGCCGTTCTACTTCGCCGCCGAGCCAAGTCCGCATGCGATGGCCGCGCTGATCGAGGTGATCGACCGCGGACTGGGCACCCACACGTCCCTCGAACTCCTGCAGCCGCACCGTGAGGCGTTCGACGCGCAGGCGACGATGGCCATGGAGTCGACGCCGGCGATGGCGGAATTGGTGGCAAACCTGGAGCGCCAGTACGACGAAGCGCCTGCGCCCGCGTCCGTGCTCCGCGCCGACGAGGTGCTCGCGGACGTCGAGGCGCTGCTGGCCCGCCGGGACGGCGAAGCCGGCGGCCCCGGCATCGGACCGCCTCGCCGCGCCTGGTGACGGCCGGACGCCCCGCTAGGCGCCGTCCAGGAACCAGCCGGCGTCGAGGGCTGCCTGGCAGCCGCTCGCTGCGGCAGTGACGGCCTGGCGGTAGATCGGGTCCTGCACGTCCCCGGCCGCGAACACGCCTTCGATGTTCGTGGCCGTCGCGCCCGGGCCGCGCCCCCCACGCGTTAGGACATAGCCTGCGGCGTCCATATCGACCGCGCCACGGAAGAGCGCCGTATTCGGCCTGTGCCCGATGGCGATGAAGACACCTGCGACGGCCAGGTCTCGTGTTGTCCCCTCGGGAGCCGCACGCAGCCGAAGGCCGGTCACGCCCGCGTCGTCCCCGAGGATGTCCTCGACCGTGTGGTTCAGCGCGAGCGTGATCGCGCCCCGTCCGACGCGCTTCATCAGCCTCGAGACGAGGATCGCCTCGGCGGCGAAGGTGTCCCTTCGGTGGACCAGCGTGACGCTGCTGGCGATGTTCGACAGGTCGACGGCGTCCTGCACGGCCGTATCGCCGCCGCCTACTACGGCGACGGGCTGCCCCTTGAAGAAGTAGCCGTCGCACGTGGCGCACGTGGAGACGCCGCGCCCCAGGAACTGTTGCTCCGCGGGAAGCCCGAGGTATTTCGCCGACGCCCCGGTGGCGATGATCAGCGCGTCACAGGTGTACTCGCCTTCAGCCCCGACGAGGTGGAACGGGCGCTCGGCCAGCGCGACGGACGAGATCTCGTCAAACACGATCTCCACCCCGAAACGGACGGCCTGCGCCTCGAAGCGCTCCATCAGGTCGACGCCGATCACGGCCGCATGCTCCGCGGGCCAGTTCTCGATGGTGGACGTGGTGACGAGCTGGCCGCCCTTTTGCACGCCAGTCAGCAGCAGCGGATCGTGCCCCGCCCGCGCCGCGTACAGCGCGGCCGTGTACCCGGCGGGCCCCGACCCAAGGACGATCACCCGTGCGTGGCGTGGCGCCATGGCCTATGCGCCCAGCACGCGGCGGCCCTCGGCGAGCGCCTCGGGCGTGTCGAGGTCGAGCGCCACGCTTGGCTCGTCCGGCATTGGCAGGCGGAGCGGCGGGTGGCGCTCCAGGATCGCGCGCAGGCCCTCGGTCTCCTCGCTGGCCTCCGCCAGTTCCTCGAGCAGGCTGCCGTCGAGGACGACCGGGTGGCCGCCATGCTCGCGCCCATCGGCGTCGCGATAGGTCGGCTGCACGGCCTCGATGCGGGCCCCTTCGGCGACCCGCGCGCAGAGGACCTCCACCAGCCGGTCGATGACGTGCGCCGGGGCAGGCTGGTCGACGTTCTGGACGACGACGACCGACGGTCGCGGCCGGCCGGACTCGAGCAGCGCGCGCGCGCCCTTCGCAAGCGAGGTCGCGCGGCCCTGCGGCCAGCGCTGGTTGAAGACGAGGTAGCGCCTTGCCTCGCCGAGGGTGCGGCGCACCGCCTCGGCGCGGCTGCCCGTCACGATCACGATCTCCTCGACACGCGAGGCGAGGAGTTGGTCGCGTTCCCACTCGATCAGCGTGCGGCCGCCCCAGCGGACGAGCGGCTTCGGCTCGCCCATCCGCGACGAGGCGCCGGCGGCAAGGAGGACGGCAGCGACGGTCACGCCGGAGCCTTCTGCTTCGTGCGCCAGCCGGCGATCGCCTGGCGGACGGCGGTGGCGGCGAGCACTGAGCAGTGCACCTTGCTCGACGGCAGCCCACCGACGGCCGTCGCGTAGTCGTCGCGTGTGAACGCCTCGGCCTCCTCCAGCGTGTGCCCCGTCACCATCTCGGTGGCCGCTGAGGAGGTGGCGATCGACGCCGGGCAGCCGGACGATAGAAACGAGGCCCTCGCGACGCGCCCGCCGGCGACGCGCAGGAAGATGCGGAGCGAATCACCGCAGACCGGGTTCGTCACGAACGCCTCGGCGTCCGCGTCCGGCATCGCGCCGGCGTTCCGCGGCCGCTCGAAGTGGTCGATCAGCGTGGCGCTGTACTGCTCGGGCGAGAGACGTTCGGCCATGCCTCGATTGTCGCACGGTCGGCGAGCGCCACCGTCACGCTAAGCAAGAGTCAGGCAGCGGAGGCCCGTGAGCGGTGCCTCCTTCGCCAGTGCCAGCACGCGGATGCGGCCGAGCCCTTCCGGCTCGCACAGCACCTCCGCGGCGCGCCGGTCGGCGGTGAACCGTTGGGCGTCGGCCGCGGCACGCTGAGAGGCCGTGCGGAGGGCGTCGCCAAGGCCGAGCGCCATCAGCGCCTCCGCTTGCGAGACCAGCGGCGCCGCCTCGAAGCCCTCGGCGGCGGCCGCCAACGAGGTGAAGTCGACGTGGACGGTGAGGTCGAGGCGGCCCGGCTCGGCGAGCGGGTCAGGCTGCGGCGAGTGGCGGCGGAACGCCATCAGCGTCCCCTGCCGCCGCCATGAGGCGTAGAGCTCGCGTGCGGGATGGCCGTAGTCGATCGACAGCACGTACCCCCGCTCGACCTTCGACGTAATGGCGCGCATCGCCTCGGACGCCACGAGCCCCACCTCGGCTAGCGCGCCGTCCCCCGGTTGGAGTCCCAGCCGCGCGAAGTACGCCTCGATCTCAGGGGTCGATGGCGGCCCTTCGACGAAACCGAGCGAGCCGTCGTCGTGCGTGACGTATCGCTCGAAGAGCGTGTCACCCTCGCGGCGGACGAGGTGCACCGGGAGGGCATCAAAGAACTCGTTGCTGACGACGACGCCGGTGATTCGCCCTGGCCGCGCGAGCCAGTCGGCGGTCAGCGCGTGTTCGACGTCGAAACCGGCGCCCGCGAGGTGCGCGCGCTGGTCCGCGAGGCGGTTCGGATGGCCGTCGAGCATGACGGGACGCACGGCGGCGAAGCAGCGCGGCACGCGCGCGCGCAGCCACGTGAGGATCGCGCGCATGAACGCACCGCTGCCACAGCCCACCTCGACGAGCGCGAACGATGAAGGCTCTCCGAGGCGTTGCCAGCATTCGAGCACCTGGCGCGCCCACAGGTAGCCGAAGATCGGATGGACCTCCGGGCTGGTCTCGTAGTCGCCATCTCGTCCCCAGGTCAGCCCGGCGCGGCTGTAATAGCCGTGCTCGGGATGGCCGAGGGCCTGCGCCATGAAGTCGGCGAAGGTGATCCTTCCGCCCGCCGCGTCGATCCGGGCGATGAGTAGCGGGAGCAGCGGCGTCTGCGTCGCAAGGGCGAATTCGTCCGCGAGTGCGAAGTCGTCGGTCTCGATGTTCGTGTCGCGGGAAGCCGTCATGCCGCGATCGTAGCCCGCGGGACCGAGGCGGTCAGAGCGTGTTCAGCACAGGGATCCGGTTCGACGTGATGCGGTCGACGCCCCAGGCCTTGAGGTCGAGGGCGCGGGCCACGTCGTCCACCGTCCAGACTCCCACGTCTCCCGCGCGCATCCGAAGCGCCTGCACCTCGTCCGGCGTGTGGAGCAGGGTGTGGCGGACGACCACCGGCATGGGGCCGATCCGCCTCGCGTCGCGCCCGGCGAGGTAGGCACGCAGTTGCCGCTCGCTGCGGACGGAGCAGGCCACGCTGAGGTCGGGCAGCCACGCCTGCACGCGCTCGGCGAGGTGCCAGTCCTCGCAGGTCACGCGCAGCCGGGAGCGGTCGAGGGGTTCGAGCAGCCGCGCGACGTCGGGGGCGGGGTCGCCGGCCCAGGCCCGCAGGTCGAGGACCAGTTCGGCGTGCTCGATCACCTCAAAGAGCGCCTCGAAGGAGACGGGGAGCAGGTGGGTCAGGCCGCGGTGGCTCACCCCAAAACCGGAACGGCCGATCGGCCGCTCGTGGTGGGCGACGAGATGGCCGCCCACCGACCAGAGGTCGGCCTCGATCGCGTCGACGGCGGGATGGCGGCTGAGCGCGTGCAGGCTGAGGTCGTTCCCTGCGCGGTGCAGGATGCGCTGGACGGACATCGAGGAGATCGTCGGTACTAGCGCGGGTGTGCGGCGCCGAGTGCCTGCACGAACACGGAACGCGGGCGCGCGTGGTCGAGTTCGATCAGGAAGATGCTCTGCCACTGGCCGATGTGTGCTGCGCCGTTGTGGACCGGCACCGTCTCCGACGCGCCGAGGAACAGTTGCTGGCAATGGGCGTGGCCGTTGGCGCACTCGCGGTCGGTCATGTGGACGGTGCGGATCGAGAAGTCGTTGTGCTCGTAGTAGTCGCCGGCGGGGACGAGGCGCGAGAGGACGCGCGCCATGTCGTTCAGCAGCAGCGGCTCGTGCTCGTTGATCACCACGGCCGCCGTGGTGTGGTTCGAGACGATCGCGACCTGGCCGAACTCCACCCCGGAACGCGCGACCACATTTTGCACGTCGGCAGTGATGTCGATGAATTCGAGGGCGTGCGAGGTGTGGTACTCAAGCGTCTCGGCGTAGGCGACGAACTGAGAGGCGGGGACCTGCGCCGCGTGGAGCGGTCGCGTGTCCGGACGCGGGATGCTCTCGACCATGGGGCCTCCGCCTGTCCCTGGGCAGCCAAGGTGGGTGGCAACCGTGGGGACGTTCCGTCGAGCGTATCAGCGCGCGGGAGCGGGACGCCAGTACGGGCCGCCGCACCCGCCCAGCTGAACCTAGCGTGGCCCGTCGCTGCGATGGCGGCGGAGGGAGCGTACCGCCTCTGTCACCGTGTGGATGTCGCGCGCCCCGGCCCGGAACCGGACGTACTCCTCCAGGTCGCTCAGGGCCGAATCCACCTCTCCCAGGCGCTCCCGGAGCATTCCGCGGTCACGGATTTCGTCCAGGTCCCAAGGAAACATCGTGATCAGGAGGTCGATCACGCGGGCGGCGCGGTCCTCGTCCCCGTGCTGAAGGTACCCGGCCTTCAGATTGTGGAGCAGGCGCTGAATCACCTGCCGGGGGGAGAGGGAGGCGAGGTAGTGCTCCTTGTACGGGACCCGCGCGCCAAAGATGTTGCGCAGGAGCACCTGGCAGTCGCGAGGCGTGAGCAGGCGGCCGTAGTTGAAGACGTCGATCAGCAGGCTGTCGGCCTCGTCCGTCACGCCGGCCGGGGTGTAGCGGCAGATCAGGTGCCCGGGCAGCCCCACCGGGCGGACGTCGAGCCCCACCCGCTGGCACACCTCGGCGTACACGATGGCGAGCGTGACGGGGATGCCGAGGCGTTCCGAGAGCACCTCGCTCAGGTAGAGGTTCCGCGGGTCGTCGTAGGACTCGCTGTTCCCGCGGAAGCCGAGCTCGCGGTAGAGGTAGCGGTTGACGCCGCGGACGACGAGGTGCGGCGTTTGCCCGGCCGGGTCGCGTCCGAGTTGATGCGCGAGCGTGTCTGCCATGTCCTGCAGACGGCGTTCGTACGCGTCCAGGTCGATGTACGGGTACTCGGACTGCGCGATCACGAGGGCGGCGCGCGCGAGTGAGACGTCTTCGGCGGGCCCGCTGACTGCGTCGCGGAAGCGCGCGAGCGTCTCCTCGAAGGTGTTCACCGCTTTACCCGGGTGCGCGCGGGCGTGAACCCCTCGAAGGCGACGATCTTCGCGGCGAGGATGGCAAGCAGCAGGACGATCCCGAGCGAGAGTTCCGTCGGGTATCGCAGCGCGATGGCGAACAGGGGCACGGCCGTCAGGCCGACGAACCCCGAGAACCGCTTGCGCCTCGTCACAACGAACAGCACGAAGGACAGCAGCACCGCGGGCAGCGTCGCCAGCGGCGCGAGCGCGATCCACGCGCCGACGGTCGTCGCCGTGCCGTTGCCCCCGCGGAACCGCAGGAAGACCGAATAGTCGTGTCCGATGACCGCCGCGAGCGCCGCGAAGACCGCGAGCATGTGGCTGTCGCTCACCCAGTACGCGAGGCCGACTGCTGCCGTCCCCTTGCCGATGTCGCCGGCCGCCGCGATTAAAGCGGGCACGAGGCCGATGTTGTCCCAGACATTCATCACGCCGGGGTTGCCGTCGCCGATGTGACGGATGTCGCGGCCAGTCCAGACGAAGGCAACCGCATACGAGGCCGGGATCGACCCGAGCAGGTATGCAGTGGCAAGGATCATCGTGACGGTCACACGGGCCTCCGGGTGCGCATGCCCCATGATATCGCGGCCACGGTTTGAGGCACCTCCTGACTGGCGCGTTGGGCACCCAACCCGCGCCATTCGGGCGGTGCATGTCGGCTATTGGACGATGAGGAACGCCTTCATGTCCGGGTGGATCGAGCAGGAGTACGCGAAGGTCCCAGCCTTGCCAGCGGTGAACTTGGCGGTCTCATTCTGTGCGAGTGATCCCGAATCGAATGTCGTGCCGTCGTCTGACGTCGCGGTGTGCGCCGTGGCGTCGCGGTTGACGAACTCGACGACCGTGCCGGCCTTGACGGTCAGCGTGGGCAACTTGGCGCCACTGATGATGGCCTTTACGGTCCCGTCTGCCCCGGGTGTGCTCAGCGGCGGGACGGCGGCCGGGCCTGCGGGTTTGGCCGCCGCCGCGGCTGCGGTCGTCGCTGCCGCGGGAGGTGTCGCGGTTGAGGTGGCTGCGGCCGGCGTCGGCGCTGCCGGCTTCGCCTCCTCGCTGCTGCATGCAGCTCCGACCAGAGCTACTGCCGCGCACGCTAGGCTCGCCCATCGGATCGAATGCATCTGTCCCCCTGACGCCACGCCTCGCGAGCGCGGCAGGTCAGAGGGCGCCCGGTGGCCGCACCCGCATCCGGGTACCGACCGCCCTCGCGACACCGAACGCCGGTATCTCGTGCATCGAGCGTACCGGTGAAGGCTGGATCCCGGCTACGCCTCGGCGAGGGGACGGCGGCCGGAGAACCCGGTGGTGCGTGGGTGCCACCACGCGATGTCCTCCTCGCCGGCGCGCCAGCACCAGTAGGCAAGCGTGCCGTTGATCGTGGTCGGGAAGTCGATCAGGCCGTCGTCGATCCCCTTGATCTCGGCGCCGGCGCCCGTGATCGAGCCGATCAGGCGGCGGGCCTCCTCGCCGAGGCGGCGTTGCTGGAGGTTGAGTTCGCGGAGGCGGCGGTCGCCGACGACACCGTTGTTGAGGTGGCGGCGGTTGAGCGCGTTCAGTTCGTCCTTCACGGCGCGCAGCGCTGCCTGAGTCCGTTGGAGATCACCCACGGCACCGCGGATCAGCCGGAGTGCGGCCCGCGCTTCGTCGAGTGTGAAGTTGCCCTGGGGCACCGCAGGCTAGTCCGGCTGGACGCTGCCGCCGAAGGCGTCGTCCGGTGGGCGGTACAGGTCGTCGTCGACGACGCCCGAGGACGTGCGCCACGCGCCACCCGACCACATCTCGTGGGCGTCGAAGCCGAGGGCGCCCGACGCGGCGCGCTCGACGGCCTGGCGGAGCGAGGCGAGGTCGCCGCCGAAGGCGGCCACGCCCAGGTTCACCCCGAACGCGGCGAGCGGGGAGGGGATGTGCAACCACGACCACGGGGCATCGTGCACGCGGAGCGCGGCCACGACACCGGGGACGACGTCCTGCGGCCGCAGAGTGACCCGGCGGATATCCAGGTCCATCGGGTCCAGGCCGGCCTGCTGGCGGTGGCGCGCCTCCAGGACCACTCGGCCCAGCACGGCGCCGGCGACGGCGCCCGCGAGGACAAGGAATGCGTTGCGGAGACGGACAAGCATCAGGCGTTCACTTTCGTACCGGTTCGACGGTACGCAAGTGAGGCAAAAGGGGTCAAACCGTCAGGCACCGCGAAAGTAATGTTGAGGTGTATTGACACGTTTGCCGTTAGATGCCAGACTGCCGGAATCGACCGCCACCGGGCGAATGTGAGGCCGGTATGGACGACGCGATCGACCCCCGCGCCCTGGTTGTTGAAGCGATCGGCACGTTCACGCTGATCTTCGCCGGCACGGGCGCCGTGATGATCGCGGCGGGCAAGACCAACATCGGCCTCCTCGAGATCGCCTTCGCCCACGGCCTCGCGATCGCGCTCATGGTCTCCGCACTCGGCGCCATCTCCGGCGGCCACTTCAACCCCGCCGTCACGGTTGCGATGTGGGTTACGCGACGCATCGGGACGGTGGGCGCGGCCGGCTATGTGGTCGCGCAACTCGCTGGCGCCGTGCTCGCTTCGCTCGCGCTCCGCGTGCTGTTCCCGGAAGGCCTGCGCGAGGAAGCGCAGATGGGCGCGACGCTGCTCGGCCCCGGCATCGATTTCGCGCGTGGGGTGGGCATCGAGGCCATCCTGACGTTCTTCCTGGTCGTCGTGATCTTCGGGACCGCAGTCGACGCGCGGGCGCCGAAACTGGGCGGGATCGCGATCGGCCTGACGATCACGATGGACATCCTCGTGGGCGGGCCGCTCACGGGCGCGGCGATGAACCCGGCGCGAGCGTTCGGCCCGGCGGTCGTCGCCGGCGTCTGGGACGACCACGTCGTGTACTGGATCGGCCCGATCATCGGCGCCGTCGCCGCCGGGCTGCTCTACCACTACGTGCTAATCGAGGAGCAGCCCTGACCCACGCGAGCGCGGCGCACGTCCGCGCGATTCCCAACCGACACCCGCATCTGTCGCAACTATTACCCCCGCCGCACGGCAGATGTTGGTGAGAGGGCGGCCCGCAAGGGCCGCCCTCGAACTTTCTCC
>SCTU01000188.1 GCA_004297315.1 Dehalococcoidia bacterium
TCCGGGTTCGACAGCGTGAAGCGGAGCATGAACTCCATCCGCGTCATCCCCTCGGCCAGCAGTTCGTCCAGCCCCGAGACCTCCCACCGGTCCTGCATCGTCTCTCGGGGGAGCATGTAGTACTCACGCTGCCAGTCGCTCGGCGCCCCGCGCGCGACGCCGCCGCGGATGATGATGCCGGCGCCCGCCGCCGAGGCCTTCGCGATCACGGCCTCGTGCTCGCGTTGCAGCGCCGAGTACGGCACCTGGAACGCGTCGAATACGCCGAGGCCGACCTGGTCGCGCATGTTCGGCAGGGTGCCCGACACGCCGACGAACCGGACCTTCCCCTCGTCGCGGAGCCGGAGCAGTTCTTGCAACGCCCCGTGCTCCTTGAACTCGGCCTCGGTCAGGCTGCGGTGGAACTGGACGAGGTCGAGGTAGTCGGTCTTGAGTAGCCGGAGCGAGTTCTCGACGCCGGCCCGGATGTTCGCCGCCGTGTGCACGTGGTCGCCAGCGGAGCCGCCCGGGACGCAGCCGCATTTCGAGGCCAGGAAGTACTCGGCGCGGCGCGGCGCAATGCAGCGGCCGATCAACTCTTCACTGCGGCCATAGTCAATCGACGTGTCGATGAAGTTGATCCCGGCAGCCAGCACTGCGTCCAGGATCGTCTGCGCGCCCGCCTCGTCGAGTGCGCGGAGCTCCATCGCGCCGTAGCCCAGGGAGGTGACCTCCAGCCCCGTCCGTCCGAGTACACGCTTGGGCAGGTCAGGCATCGCGGTGTCCTCTCAGGGACGACTCGTCGGATTTCGTCAGCGCTTACGATACGGCCCTTCGAGGGGATGGGCTGATGCACGTCTTCGCACCACGGGACGACGGCATGCTCGCGATCGGAGTGCTGGGTGCCGGCCGTCTCGGCTCAGCGCTCGCCGCTGCCCTGGTCGCCGCCGGTGCCGGACGCGTAGCGATCGGCGCTCGCCGGCTGGACGCGGTTCGGACGCTCGCCTCGACGCTCAAGATCGAGGCCGCTCCACCGGCGACGCTCGTCGAGCGCTGTGACCTCGTGTTCCTCACGGTGCCGGACACCGCGATCGAGTCGACCGCCGAAACCCTGCCCTGGCGCCCCGGCCAGGCGGCCGTCCATTGCAGTGGCGCGCTCGGCCTCGATGTGCTGCGCGCCGCCGCCGGGCGGAAGGCGTCGACGGGTTGCTTCCACCCGTTGCAGACCTTCCCCGCAGAGGGCACAACCTCGGAGGCGCCGGGGTTGTTCCGCGGGATCACCTGCGGCGTGGAGAGCAGCGACGCGCCGCTCAGCGCACGACTCGAGGCGATCGCCGCGGGCCTTGGGGCGCGTGTCATCCGCCTCGAGGGGGTCGACCGCGCGCTGTACCACGCGGCCGCTGTGCTGGTGAGCAACGACGTCGTCGCGCTCGCGGCCGCCGCAAGGCGGGTCTGGGCGCGCGCCGGGCTTCCTGCGGAGTCGGGGCGTGAGGCGCTCGCGCCGCTGCTCGTTGCCGCCGCGGGCAACGTCAGCCGGCTGTCGCCGGAGGAGGCACTGACGGGCCCGGTCGCACGCGGCGATGTCGCCACCGTCGAGCGTCACCTGCGCGCACTGGAGGTTGAGCCAGAACTGCGGGAGGTCTACCGCCGGTTGGCGCTGGAACTGCTCCAGCTCGACCTCGGACAGGTGCCGGCGGTGACCGCCGAGTTGCGGCGGGTGCTTGGTTAGCCGGTGACCACCATCACGAACGAGCCGGCCGCGAGCACGCCTCCCGGGAAGAGGTTGAGGAACGGCTGATTGACGAAGTCCGGCGCGCCCACGATGAAGCCCACCGCTGCTCCGTTTCGAGTCACCCAGATCGAGCGCACCGTACCTGACGCCGTGGAGGGGCTGGTGACTGAGCCGCCCGCCCACTGCGTCAACGTCATGCCGCTCGCTGCGATCGCGCCGACGAAACTTCCCGTCGCGGGCGTCGTCGGGGCAGGGGTGGTCGCAACACCGGCACGGAGTATCACCGAGGCGACGCCGCGCTTCAGGTAGCGGTCGACCGCAGCGACCTCCAGCGTGACCGAACCCGAGGCCGGCGCGGTCGCAGTGGCCGTCGCGCCGTCCGACTGGAGCGAGACGGACGAACCACCGGTCTGCCGCCACTCGAACGTCAAGGAGTCGCCGTCTAGGTCGGTCGCCTGCGCGGTGATGCTGACGGACGATCCCGGCACGGCCTCGCGGTCAGCCATCGCGGTGACCTGCGGCCGGTGGTTCACTCCGTAGAGAGACGCCAGCCACTGCGCCTCGTAGGCCGAGGCCGTCGGCCGGCACGTCGAAAGGTCACTCAGCGTGAACGACGGGTACATGAGGTCAGACCGGGTGTCCGAGTGGCCAAAGCCAATGGCGTGGCCCATCTCATGAGCGACGACCGTCCGGAAGCAGGCCTCCGGGAGGCGCAGCGGTTCCAGCACGATGTCGGCCTCGACGAACTCACGCCCGCTGTACGTGGTGAGCCACGTTCCGCGAGTCAGCCCGGCCTGAGTCCCGACTACCAAGTCGCGGGCATCGTCCCAGCCGATCTCGTTGACGCGGTTGTCCATGTCGATCCGCGTCGTAATGCAGTCGCCTGCGTAGGTGACACCAACGGCCGCTTCGATCCCGTTCCACATCGCGGCCGCGAGCCGGACGCCGTCACGGAACTGCTCCGCCGTAAGCGAGGACGGGCGGTTCGCCTGGACTGTGCAAAACCGGACCGGGACAGCCGTGGACGCCCAGCGGACGGCGTAGCCGGCGCTTGAGAAGTTGTCGATGAGCAATTCGGATGCGCTCGCGCCGTCACCGCCCGTCAGTACTGGGCCGATGCCGTCAAACGAAATGTCGCCGGGTGGAGGATCGATCGCCGGGTTCCCCTCGGCGCCGGCACGGACCGCGCTTCCCGCGAACAGGCTGCCGAGGACGGCGACCGCGACAAGGATCTGAGGAAAAGCGCGGTGTTTCCGCATAAGGGCACCCCGAGACGAATATCAGTCTCTCCGATCGTAACGGCGGCGTTGCGAGGAGTGTGAGGGTCATGACAACTGCGTTGTGCTCAAATCTTTCTGTGGGGTTCTGATAGGGTTCCGGGTAGCCGCGCTCAGGGCCGTTGCGGAGTCTCAACGGGTGTCGGGGCGCGAGGAGGCTTGCCGTGCGGGCTGCGGATCTTGCGTACGACCTCGATGCCGAGCGCTCTCGCTACGCCTTCCCTGACGTCGTGCGCAACGGGATCTCGCTCAACCGCGGCACAGCCGAGCCGGCGCCAGCCGACAGCGAACCGTCAGGCTTCACGGCAGTGCGCGAGGCGCACCGCGCCGCCCTCGTCCCCAGCACGCTCGCGGCGGACGGCCCGGTGGTCGAGCTCGACCGGCCTGCGACTGGCGTCTTCGTCGCCTCGCGCCGCGGGGTCTACCTCGACCTCTACCAGGGCGTGGCGCAGCGGCTCTTCGACGACGCCCGGATCGCGCCGCGCCTCGCACCCGTCGTGGACTCCGGGCTGCTGCTGCATCGCGAGATCAACACCGACGACTACATCGGCTTCCCGCCCGAGGGAGTGCACACCCCGCAGGAACTCGCCGGGCTGGTGACCTCCGAAATGCGGCGTGCCTTTCCCCGGCCGGACGGCTACCGGGTCTTCTTCTCCGCTTCGGGGACCGAGGCGGTCGAGGCTGCACTGAAGGCCGCCACGCGCGCGGCCTACCTGCGCGTGCGGACGCGGTATGGCCCTGAGACGTGGGCCACACTCTGCGGAGAACTCGGGGTCGGACGTGATATCGCGTTTGCAGATGAGGTTTGGCGTGACTACCCGCTCTTCCTGGTCGGGCTCCACGGCGCCTTCCACGGACGCACGCTGGGAAGCCTCGCGCTGACGGAGAGCAGGCCGGCTCAGCGGATTGGCTTTCCCTCATGGCGGTGGGTTGTGCACATCTCGCGAAACCGTCCGGAGGAAGTGCACCAGGTGATTGACCGCCGGCCGCTGCCGGAACTGCTCGCTGCCCCGGGCGGGCTGCAGCGCACGGTCGCGGAAGGCCGGGTGCCGATCGACCTGCTGGCGGGTGCCATCTTCGAACCGTTCCAGGGAGAGGGCGGGTACCACGCCCCCTCGGTCGAGGTGCTTTCCGCGCTGCGCCAGGTGTGTGACGAAGCGGGCGCACTTCTGATCGCAGACGAGGTGCAGTCGTTCGCACGAGGCGGGGCGACGTTCTTTGCCGAGACCCAGGGCGTCCGGCCCGACATTGTCTGTCTGGCGAAGGCCGCCATCGTCGGTATGACCATCATGCCCGCGGAGACGGCGGCCGGGCTGGAGCACGGGTGGCATTCGAACACGCTGGGCAGCGGCCGGCTGTTCGACGTGAACTATGCCTACGCCCAGTTCGACACCTTCCTCAACGAGCGGGACCCACTGTTCGCCGGCCTCTCCTTCGCGGAGAACGAGGCGGTCAAGGGCGAGTATCTCGCCGCCGGACTCACGCGACTCGCCGAGGCATACCCCAGCGTGCTTTCGGAGCCGGAAGGCGGCGGCTGTCTCTGGGGCATGTCGGTCGCCTCGCGCGGCGACTTCCTGACAGAGGGCTGGCGCCAGGGGGCGAAGCTCATCGGCGCCGGTGCGTCTGAACGCCCGGGCCGCGTCCGGCTCATCCTCCCCGCCGACGTCCTGACACGCGAGATCGACGTCGTGCTCGCGGTGCTCGGCCGCACGTGCGCGGCGCTGGCCACCCGCTCATGACGCGGACGGCAACCCCTCGAACGCGTCGAGCATGAGGATGAGACACTTCACGCTGCCGCCCGCCTTGATGAACTCGGCGGTGGGCGTCTCCACGCAACGGTAGCCACGTTCGCGCAGCGCGGCCGTGAATGAGTCGCACTCCGTGTTCACGACCACTGTGCCGTCCACTCGGAAGGCGTTGCAGGCGAAACGCAACGCGTCATGCTCGGGCACCTCGATCAGGTCGGCGAAGCGCTCGCGCAGGGCGTCGCGCGCCTCCCCGTTGAACGCCGGCGGGTAGTAGGCGGCCAGCCCGTCCGTGATCGGGAAGAAGCACGTGTCGAGGTGGTAGAAACGCGGGTCGATGAGTTCGAGGCGCACGGTCGGCGTCCCCAGGATCTCGTCGAGGTGGTCGAGCGCGCGGTGCTCCGTGCGAAACCGGAAGCCCGCGAACACCTGCCCGGCGTACGGCAGGACGTCGCCTTCGCCCTCCCAGAAATGCGGCTCATGGATGCGGACAATCTCGTAGCCGCGTTCCTCGAACCATCGGATGAACCGCGCCGCCTCCGGCTGGCGCTCGGCGTAACGGAAGTTCGCCGGCACAAACTGCTTCCCCAACACGATCCCGGCGTTGGCGACGAACGTCATGTCCGGGACGTCGGGCCCGGGCTCCACGAGGTCGACCTGGACGCCGAGCCCCTGGAGTGTCGCGTGCAGACCCTGCCACTGCGCCTGCGCCTCGGCTGTCAGTACCGCGTTCGCGCGCCGCATCCAGGGGTTGATCTCATAGGCGATGCGGTAGTGCGTTGGGTCGCACATCAGGATGTGTCGGCTCACCCAGGCGCTCCTTCGAGCAGCAGCGACGCGCGGCGCGCACCGGGAGGCGCGACATGCCCGCACCGACATCGTTTCACAGATCGCGAGGGATTGCGGCGTGCCGACGGTGTCGAGGTAGTCCTAGACACCCTCGAAGCGGTACCCCGTCTCCACGCGGCGCACACGGCCCAGCGTCAGGATCGGGAAGTGCCCGCCCGTCACGAGCGCGCCCGTCTCCGCCGCAAGGGCCGCGAGCTTCGCTCTCGACCGTCGCGACTCTGCCGGGTCGAGGTCGACGCCAGGGATCCAGTCGTGATGCTCGAGGTGAACCGGATGGTGCGCCGCATCTCCGACGAGCAACAGGCGCTGCCCGGCGGACGCGAGCATGACGGAGCAGTGGCCGGGTGTGTGCCCGGGCGTGGGGATCATCGTCACGACGTCGGACACCGCGAACTCACCGTCGAAGGTGCGGATACGGCTCGCGGTCAGCAACGGGGCGACGCGGGTGCGCGTGTACGAGGCCTGCTGGTTTCCGTCCGAGGCCGCGCCCGTCCAGTATTCGAGTTCCTTTGCGTGGACGAACACCTCGGCATTCGGGAACGTGACGGCGCCGCCCGCCTCGTCATCGACATCCCAGCCGCAGTGGTCGCCGTGCAGGTGGGTGTGCAGGACGCGGTCCACGTCCTCCCGTCGCACGCCGACCTCGGCCAGCCGCTCCAGCAGTTCGCCACCGCCGGGCACGCCCATCGTCTTTCCGCGCGCGCCGTTGCCGGAGTCCACCAGCGTCGTGTGTCCGTCTCCCCGCACAAGGAAAGTGCCGAAGTTGAACGGCACCGGCGTCTCCGGGTTCGTGATCCCGAGGGCGCGCGTCCACTCGGCCGGCTCGATCCCGTGGAAGAAGCCGCCAAGGGCGCGGTCAGGCGCCCCATCGCTCAAGGCCGACACGGTCAGCGCGCCCAGCGTGAACGTTTCGCTCAACCGTGACATGGCAACCTCCCAGCGGGCCCTTGGCCTCAGGGCGGAAGTGTAACCGCGGCGCTGCAGCGTCCCTCGCGGGACATCGTTTACCGTGCGTCGCCCCCGGGACCAGGGCGGCCAACTGGCGGACTGCCATTAGGATCGTCGCGACGCCGAGGGGTGCGTCAAAGGAGGCCGC
Source organism: Dehalococcoidia bacterium (assembly GCA_004297315.1). Lineage (GTDB taxonomy): Bacteria > Chloroflexota > Dehalococcoidia > UBA2979 > UBA2979 > SURF-43. The sequence continues at coordinate 6,679 of SCTU01000188.1, forward strand.
CGTGGATTTTTCGTGGAGCGAAGAGCACCAGGCGTTCCGGAAGGAAGTGCAGGCGTTCATCCGCGCGAACTGGAGCGGTGGTTCCGAGCGCGGCGACGACGAGGCCTCGCGGAACTACGTGAAGGCGATGGCCGACAACGGCTGGCTCACGCTCGCGTGGCCCAAAGAGTACGGCGGACGCGGGGCGAGCCACTTCCAGCAGTTGATCTTCATGGAGGAGTGCTCGATTAACGGCGTCCCCAACGGAGGCCAGGGCGCCGACCGCGTGGGCCCCGTACTGATGATCCACGGCACCCAGAAGCAGAAAGAGGAACACCTCCCGAAGATCGCGCGCGGCGAAGTGAGCTGGTGCCAGGGCTTCTCGGAGCCCGGCGCCGGGTCGGACCTCGCCTCGCTACAGACACGCGCGGTGCGTGACGGCGACGACTTCGTCATCAACGGGCAGAAGATCTGGACGAGCGGTGCGAGGCACGCGGACTGGATCCACGTGCTGACGCGCACCGACCCACAGGCCGCGAAGCACCGAGGCATCACCTACTTCATGCTCAACATGAAGACGCCAGGTATCAACGTCCGCCCGATCCAGCAGATGCACGGCGGCGCCGAGTTCAACGAGACCTTCTTCGAAGACGTGCGCGTGCCCGCGGCGAACATCATCGGCGAAGAAAACCGTGGTTGGTACATCGCAGCGACCGCGCTGGACTTCGAGCGCAGCGGCATCTTCCGCATGGCGGGGATGATCGGCCCGTTCAACCGCCTCGCGGAATTCGCGAAGCAGCCGGACTCGGCCGGAGCGGGGCGGCGGATCGTCGACACGCAGGAGCACCGCCTCAAGCTGGCCGACACCGCCACCGAGATGATCGTGGCCCGCTACCTCGGTTACCGCGTGACTTGGATGCAGAGCAAGGGGCTCGTGCCCAACGCGGAAAGTTCGATCTCGAAGTCGTTCGGCACGGAACTGCAGCAGCGCAACGCTCGCCGCGGGGTGAGCATGCTCGGACTCTACGGGCTGCTGGCCAAAGGCGAGCCGCGCGCGCCACTTGGCGGCGAGTACGGCCACCTCTACCTCTCGACGGTCTCGGCGACCATCGCCGGGGGCACCAGCGAGGTGAACCGCAACATCATCGCGACGCGTGGACTCGGCCTGCCGCGCGGCTAGAGCGCACACCACCTCGGACCTCCATCCGGCCTCGACTGCTGAAGGAGCCCGCCCACGCGGGCTTCTTCAGCACGTCCGCGCGACGGCAGATTCCGCCCTGGCGGGGGACCGGCGTTGACCCGATCGACCGCTACGAGGCGAAGGCCTACTCTCCGCGGCGGTGCGGCGAGGTGCCGCGCTCAGGGGAACAACCGGAGTCCAATCATGCCTTCCTTCCGTCCGGTGGCCGGCTTGGCCATCGCCCTCGTCGCAGCGATGGCCCTGTTCAGCGCCTTCGCCACTTCCGCTTCCGCACAGGCCGTCCCCTACGTGGCCTACGGCATCAACCAGAAGGCTGGCGCGGTCATTGCCGCCAACGTGGCCGGAAGGTCGTGCGGCGGCGACTCCGTCGTCAGTGCCGAGGGCAACTGGCGGATCGCAATCGCGGCCACCGCGGCCTGCGCGCCGCGTGAGGGAGACGTCGTGTCGTTCACGATCGACGGCGTCGCGGCCGAGCAGACGATCAGCTGGACGGCCGGTGGCGCTCCCACAAACCTCGCGGCCGGCATCGCGCTGACGCCCAAGCCACGTCCGGCCGGAGGTGCCTTCTCCGGCTCAGTCGCGCCGGTCGGCGTCTCCATCGTCTCGTTCACGGGCACGACCGCCCAGCTCGACACGGCGGGCGCGGCCGCGAAGGCCGTGTCCATCTCCGCCACGTCCGCCGGCAAGATGATCACCTTCGTCGTGGGGGCGCCGTCGTTCGTGAACAACGACTTCATAGCGGCGTTCTCGGCGGGGCTGAACGGTGCGCTCGTGATCGTCAAGACGTAGCCGCCGCCGGGCTCTCGACGGTGTGGTCAGGCGTCCGAAGCGGCCCGTCCTAGGCGAAAGGATGCGGGTTGCTGGCCTTTCGGGGCGAGCTCGCCTGCCTCGATGACTTCGAGGAACGCGGAGACCGCGGTCGCGTCCCACTGCGTGCCAGCCCCCTCCCGGAGGATGCTGGTGGCCTCGTCGTGTGTGCGAGGCCGCTCGCGATACGGTCGGTTCTCCGTCATCGCGTCGTAGGCGTCCGCGACGGCGATGATGCGCGACCAAAGGGGGATCTGCGTCCCGGTCAGCCCGTCGGGATAGCCGCCGCCGTCCCACCGCTCGTGGTGATGCCGGACAGCCTCCGCCAGCCGCTCGGGGATATCACGCAATCGCCCGACGAGCTCGGAGCCACGGGTCGCGTGCAACTGCATTTGCGCCCTCTCGATCGGTTCGAGTCGCGCGGGCTTCAGGTACACGGCGTCAGAGATCACGATCTTGCCGACGTCGTGGATTTGTCCGGCGAAGGTCAGCAGGTCGAGATCGTCGCCGGTGATCCCGAGGCGGATGCCGATCTGGCGCGAGTACCGGCCGACCCGGTCTCCGTGCTGGCGGAGGAATGGGTACCGCGCCTCCACCGCCTCGGCGATACTCGTGAGCAGCTCGCGTCCGACGACCCCGCGCCGCCGCGCGCGCTCAACTGCCTCCGCGCGGAAAAGATCGAGCTCGGGCCCGGCGCGCGCGGCCCAGTCGCGCAGCGAGTCCACTTCATCGCGAGCGAAGACGTCCGTCGCGGACACCGGCACAGGCCCCGGCTGCGCGTAAGCACCGCGGATGCGGCGCAGAAAGAGGATGTCCGCCAGGAACGCTACCGCGACGGCGACGAGGACGACGCCGGCCATTTCCCCGCGATCGCGCCGCAGTTCCGCATTCGCCAGGGCAAACACGGCCGCCTCCGGGCGCCCCACGGCTACAACGTAGCCCGTGTTGCCGATCGGGCTGCAGCCCCATGCCATGCCGTCCACGATGAACACATCGCAGCGACGGCTGGACGCGGCAGCCTCGGTGAGGGGCGTCAGGACGCTCGCCGCGAGCGGCGGTTGGTCAGACGCGCCGGCCTCGTACCGCGCGCCGCGCGGACTGACCAGGAGCGTGCGCGCGTCATGAGGAAGGGCCCGCCCGTTGCGCAGCAAGTCCTCGGTGTCCACGGAGAGCGTGGCCACGCCTCTGATCTCCGGCCCTGCGCGGAGCGGGTGGGCGAGCGCGATCGACATCCGTCCCGTCAGGACACTGACGAGCGGGCCGTCGACCTGATCAACCCCCGTATTCATCGCGTTCTGGAAGTAGGCCCGCTGCCTGATCGCCTCCGGTTGGTCGCGGGCCTCAGGGATCGTGGTGCAGAGCAGATTGCCGTTCGTGCTGAAGACGCTCAGCCGCCGGTAGAGGTTGCGAACGGCATCCTGGGCCAGCCCTGAACAGAGGCTGGCCGTGGGGCTCCCGGACGCCAGCAAGATATCGGCCGCCCCGAGTGCGGTCCGTAACGTGGTGACCTGGACGTCAGCGCCCGCGGCGGCCTCGGCGGCTGTCGCACTGAGCTGAGCGCCGGCCAATTCGCGGCGACGCTCGTCCGCGCCGTGGTTCGCAAGCCAGAGAGCCCCAAGCACGACGGCTGCCGACACGGCAATGAGCAGGTAGACACGGACTCGAAGTGGGGAATTGAGTGCGTGGACGAATCTGTGGGACGGCGCTCCACGCAGCTGAGCGGGCCCGCTGGGCTCGGCACTGACCTCGGCCATCTGGCAACCTCCGGCCGAAAGTAACCGCCCCCGGGATTATGACCGGAATCTGGCCCCACACTAATCATTTGTTGCTGACTTTTCGAGGGCGTCTCTGACAATTTCCGCCTCGCGAGTTTCGACGTGGATTTCCGGAATCCCTCGCTCGCCACTCGGGCGCGGCCAGCCTCGTGCAGAGTAGGGCGCAGCGCGTCCGTCCTGAGGCTAGCTACGAGCGAGGCGACTAGGCAGAGCGGTGCATGGGGGCGTGACTGTGTCGGGGGCGCGGAGGGCGGCCCGCGAGGTCCTCGAGGTCGACGTCCAAATGCTCCGCGAGTTTCATGAGGACTGAGACCGAAAGGTCGCGCTTTCCGTTCTCGTAGTTCGAAAGCGTCGACTGTGTGATCCCGGTGAGATCCGCGAGCATTGCTTGGGACATCTGACGGCGGACCCGCCAGGTCCGGATGCGGCGTCCCAACGCGCGCTGCTGGGCCAACGGGTCGGAGGTCACCGCGGCGTCAGCGTTCGCGGCATCGCGGCCTTCGGCTCGACGTCCTCACTCATCAGTGAGACCTGTGGGAGCCAGCGATGCGTCTCGACAAAGGCGCGATAACGCCACTCATGGATGAACGAATACCACCACGGGACACGGGCCATCAGCAGTCCTCCAACTTTCAAGACAACTTATCGGACCCTTCATGCCGATCACCTCAAGGGCACAATCTCGTCCGTTGCGTTTGAGTGGCGATGCGAAGTTCACAGAGTCCTTGCGGCCCGGCGGCAGATCGCCAGAGGTACCTGCCCCTTCAGCCATCGTGTGAAACAGGAACAAAGAGCGTGAGCCTCAGGATGCAAGGCGCAAACGCTCGTTGCTATGTGCACGCGAGACAGCGGCCTCTTCCTGTTACGACTTTGTCATAAGGCCGCCACGCCCGTGCTTGATCTCGCACGATGAGTCTGTCCGCGGGGGGCACCCGTCCGATCCGTTGAGAAGCCGCTTCGGCATCTCGCCGGGATCGGTCTGGTCACCGGAAGCAGTCCCCGAGCGCCCCCGCCCGCCACTGCGCTTGCGCTCGGAGGAGTCATCGTGCCTCAGCCCTTGCCTCGCATCGTGAGCCGCCGCGCTGTCCTCGCCGGGCTCGGCGGAGTGGCGCTCGCAGCGGCTATGTCACCGCGAGGGCTCCTCGCCGGCGCCGCGGAGTTGCCACCGGCCGGGGGGGCCGCTGAGGGATCGCAGGTCCTCCGCACCCGCCCGGACGCCCGGCACCTCGCATGGGTGTGGCAGTTCCAATCCGACGGCGACCCCGTGACGATCCGCGACACCCTGGCAGCGCACGGGCTTGGCGTGGTCGTGAAGACACACGACGGGACGAACTGGATGGGGCGCTATTCGAAGGCCGGGGTGGCCGGCCCGGCCAACGTGCAGGCGCTCGCGACGTTCTTCGAGCAGGCGGGGGTGCCGTTTCACGCCTGGGCCGTCGTGAAGGGTGAGGAGCCGCTCCGCGAGGCGCAGATGGCGGGGGATGTGCTGGGCGCAGGAGCCCGAAGCCTCTTTCTCGACCTCGAGTCCCATTCCGGCTTCTGGCAGGGCACGAGCATCGGCGCGATGCGCTTCGGCACTGAACTGCGGCGCCTCCGGCCAAACTCCTGGATCTCAACGTCGGTGGACCCTCGCCCCTGGGAACTGCCGCGCATCCCGCTCCACGAGTTCGTCTCCTTCACGGACGAGATCGCACCGCAGACCTACTGGAACCTCTTCCGGTCGCCCGCCAACGTTCGGGCCTACTCCAGCAGCGGCGACACCGTACCCAAAGAGGGCGTCACGGCGGCCTTCGTCGTCGATTCTGCGATGCGGCACCTGCGCTCGTACGGCCGCCCGATCCACCCGATCGGCGACGGCACGCCCGGGACGCTTTCGTCGTGGGGTGAGTTCATCAACCAGTCCTACCTCGGCGAGGCGGAGACCGTCTCTGTCTGGCGCTACGGCGTCACGGACCCGGCGGTCTGGCGGTTCCTCAAGAACACCCCCCCACGGTCCTCCTCCTACCTCGTCCAGCGCGGCGACACGCTGCCGGCGATCGCGGACCGGTTCAACACAACGGTCCCGGCACTGACGGCCGCAAACAACCTCTACACAGTCGATTCCGTCCCGGACGGAATGCGGCTGCGCGTGCCGGCCACTGAATCGGGCACGGCGGCCATGACGATGGAGGTCAGGGGCGAGACGGCGTCGCAACGTCCGGCCGTGTCCGCGGGGAAGCCGAAGCCGCTGGTCACCCCGATGCCGAGCGTGAGCACAAAGGCGGAGGCGCTGTTCAGGAAGCGCTAGGCCGGCCTCGCGGTCCCCCGGTCTGCTACGTACCCGCGATGATCACTCACGACCTCTCACCCGATCGTTAGCCCCCGCTGGGGACGATGAGGCGTCCGCCGCGCCGTGCCGTCGTTCCGAGCAGGCATGCGGCGAGCCGCGTCCGGCCGCGACGGGCGGGAGATGGGGCGAGCATGCATCTCAGTTACGGCGAGGAGCACGGCGGCGTGCGTCTTCGCCTCGCGCTCCGATTCAGCGCCGACGCGGGAGCCCGGGTCATCGTCCTCGCGGCCGTGGCGATCTTCGTCGGCTTCTGGCTGGACCGATCGCTCACGAGCTGGCGCGACATGCGCACGCACGCGTACGACCTCGCGGTGTTCGACCAGCTAATCTGGAACACCGCGCACGGACGTCTGTTCGAGACCTCGTTCGCCCCGTACAACTACCTCGGCGACCATTTCCAGCCCGTCCTCATCCTCTTCGTGCCCATCTACTGGCTCGGAGGTGGCGCGCAAGCGCTGCTGGGCGCCCAGGCGCTGGTCAGCGGACTCGCCGCGATCGCCCTGTACGAAGCCGCCCGAGCGCTCAGGCTGCATCCGGTCCTCGCGGCGTCTGCCGCCGTGACCTACCTGCTCAACCCGTACCTCCACCGGGCGCTCGCCTTCGACTTCCACCCGGAGACGATGCTCGCACTTCCCGCATTCGCCGCCCTCTCGGCGTTTGCCGGCGGGCGTATACGCCTCGGCGTGGCGCTTGCGCTCTCGCTTCTGCTGTTCAAGGAGGACGCCGTCTTCGTCACGCTAGCAATGGCCGGGTGCGCGGCAACGCTCGGCCGACGGCGGCCAGCCCTCGCGGTCGCATCGGTCGCACTGCTCTCGACGGTGCTCGTCGTTGGGTGGTTGATGCCCCATGCCCGCGACGGATACCCGAGCCACTTGGCCGCCCGGTACACCGTGCTCGGCGGCCGGGAGGGGTTGTCCGCGCTCGCCTTCATGGCTCAACATCCGTCCGAAGCCGTGCGGGTCCTCGCACAGCCCGGTCGGACGGAGCCGGGCGTCCAGTTTGTCGCCGCGGCGCCGTGGGTCTTGCTCGCCCCGTGGCAGGCGCTGGCCCTCAGCCCCGGGTTGGCGTTGACCCTGCTGTCCTCCCACGCACCACAGCGGACGCTCGACCTCCACTACGCCGTGGAGATGGTCCCCGTCGCCGCGCTCGCCGGACTCTTCGCGTGCCGGCGGCTGGCCCGGTCGCTGCCGGTCCCGAGCGTCGCGGCGCTCATCCTCCTCTCCACCGTCCTGGCGACGCTCGCCCTCAGTCCTGTATCTCCGTCGGCACGGTCCGGGGCGGGGCAGGGCAAGGCGACGCACGTGCGGGCGGTCGAGGAGGCGATCGCGCTCGTCCCACCAGACGCGGCTGTGTCCGCGCAGTCCAACCTCGCGCCCCGTCTGGCGCACCGACAACAACTCTGGGTATTCCCCGGCTGGTGGGAGGAAGCTGACTGGGTCCTTGTGGAAAGCGACGATGGCTCCGAAGACGACTTCAGGGCCGCGCTGGAATCGGTCCGCCGAAGAGTACCGGCTGGCCTACGAGGCAGACGGCGCCCTCCTCTTCCAATCGCCACGCAACTAGCGTCGGCGCCGCGTCACGACCAACCCGTCGCAGCCCACCTCATCGCCGCTGAGGTGCGACGAGGCTGATGCCCATGCGAGTACGCGACCCTATCGCTGTAGGAGTCACCCGCTTCTCCTCTGTGAGATCGCCCGCTCCGGATGGGACCGCCGTCGGGATTGCCGGCACGCCATCCTCGAGCGTGGCGTAGACGCGTCGCGTGCCGGCGGCCGCCTGCTCCCACGTGAACATCGCCGCGCGGCGTAGGCCGGCCTCCCTCAGTTGGGCCCGCCGCTGCGGATCGACAAGAAGCGTGTGAATCGCCTGGGCGAGTTGCTCGGGTACTCTCGGAGAGACGACGACACCCGCGTCGCCGACGACTTCCGGTAGCGACCCGGCGCTCGACACGACCACGGGGGAGCCACAGGCCATCGCCTCGACGGCCGGGAACCCAAAGCCCTCATAGAGCGAAGGCAGCACGGTGCATTCGGCGCCCGCGTAGTAGGCGGGCAGCGCGTCCTCGTGCACGCGGTCCACCATCACCACCTCCGGCCCGAGGCCGTGGCGCGCAATGAGCGAGGCCGTGGTCGCACGGAAGTCCGATTCGGTCCCGCCGGCCGCGCCGACCTTCACGAGGCGCAGGTCAGGATGATGCCCCGACCGCTTCAGGAGCGCGAACGCCTCGATCAACTCACCAAGGTTCTTCCGTGGGTGCTCAGACCCCACGAACAGGACATACGGGAAGTCGAACGGGCGCGCGTGGCTCGGGTGGAAGCGCTGCTGATCCACGCCCTCGTAGACCACGTGGACACGCGACTCCGGCACACCCAGGCATTCCACGACGTCAGCCTTCGTCGTGTTCGAGACCGCGATGATGGCGTCCGCGCGCCGGATCCCGGCGTAGTCCAGGCGCAAGTACGCGCGGTCGACCAGGTTGGGCCGGTGGATGAACGGCTGGCGACGCTGGAGGTCGAAGTACCGGATGAGGTCATGGACCGTGACGACATACGGGACGCTCAGGAAGTTGCCGTAGCGCGCCAGGTGATGGTTTGGGAAATGCAGCGGCCCCTCGAGCCGGCGCAGCCGCCGCACGAATCCAACGTCGACGCGAAGAGAGCGCACCGTCTCTGGGCTCCAGAAGGATCGGTTGAACTGCCGCTCGATCCGCTGCGACTCGTCCGTCTCGAAGAGGTCGACATCCGGCAGGTGCGCGGCCAACTGGGCGGCGTAGTAGTCCATCGAGCCTCGACCGGCAGTCGTCACCAGCTTCATCGCATCTACCTCCCGAACGAGTTCCCGAACTATTCGAGGCCGAATCCCGACGCGCTCCAGGCGGAGTCGCCCGCTTCGCGCCACGCGCGTGCTCGCGCGAGCGCAGCCCCGATGTCGATCTGGCCCGCGGCGGAGCCGTGCACGGGACTGGCCGTGTCGATCAACAGTTGCGTCGCCTGGTCTGCCGTCAGAGTCGGGTCATAGGCCAGGAGCACCGCGAAGGCGCCCGCGACCAGCGGTGTGGCGTAGGACGTGCCCGAGGCGTACGCGTTCGGCTCGGCCGATGTGCAGATCCAGTCGCGCTGGCCACAGAGCGCGCGCGGCACCGGACCCTGGATCTCGACGGCCGGAGCCAGCACTCGTACGCCCTCGCTGAGGTTCGAGAAGGGGGCGAGACGCTGATAGTCCACCCGTCCTTCGAGGTCGTTTGCCCCCGTGCCTCCCACGCCGAGGACGCCGGGGTAGCCCGAGGGGAACTGTGCGACCACGCCGCTGTCGTTCCCCGCTGCAGCGACTACCACCGCGCCGTATGTCTGCCTGGCCTCGGCGACGGCGGCGCGCAGGGCCGGCACGTCGGAGGTGCCGCTGAAGGCGAGCACAATCACCCGCGCGCCCGACTGGGCCGCGTAACGGACGCCGGCGGCGGCCTGCGAGGCCCTTCCATCGCCCG
>SCTU01000189.1 GCA_004297315.1 Dehalococcoidia bacterium
CGCAGGCTGTCCTCGTCGGCCCACTGGACGTCGTCGATCAGAAGGGCCATGGGACGCTCCGCCGCGAGGGCGCGGAGCGCATCCGCGGTCACGTCGAAGATGCGCACGAGACGCTGGTCCGGCGGCAGGCTACTGAAGCCAGGGTCCTCGCGGTTCCAGAGGATGTCCGCGGCCTGCCTCACGGACGGTTCCGCGTTGGTGCCGCGGGCCGTCTCCGCGACGATGGGACAGCCGAAGATCGAGCGGGCGAGCAGGAACGGCCCCCGGATCTCCTCGTCGGCCGTCACCGCGATGGAGAAGAAACCCTCGTCGCGTGCCATCGCATCCGCCGCCAGGAGCAGGCGGGTCTTGCCGATGCCGGGCTCGCCCTCCAGCACCACGCACGTCATCCCGGAACGCGCGGAAGCCAGCCCGCGCTGGAGCGCAGCCACCTCGCGCGGGCGACCGACCACCGGGCCACTCGGCCGGCCCGCGTACAGGCCGAGCTCGCCAAACGAAGACGCCACCGCGCTGAGCGGCGTACGCGGGCCCTCTGCGGACTCCGTCATCGCGGTCGCCCCTGGACTGACGTCGTCATAGCTCAGCGGGGCGCAGGACCCGGACTTCGACGGGTTCCTCTCGCCCCTTCGCGGCGAGTGAGCGGCGCTCGAGACCGGGGTACTTCTGCGCCACCGACTGGTAGAGGTCCTCGCTCATGAGGAGCTCGCCCGGCGCCGCCTGTGCCTGGATGCGGGCCGCCACGTTCACCGTGTCTCCCAACGCCGTGACCTGCTGGGAGCCCTTGGCGCCGACCTTCCCCACGAACGCCGGGCCGGCGCTGATGCCGACACCCACTTTGAGCCAAGCGGTCTCGCTGGGGTTGTAACCGAACGCGCGCAGCAGGGCGGCGCCGGCCTCGACGGCCCGGCCCCGATAGTCCGGCCCCATCGCGGGGATGTAGAGCGCCATGATCTCGTCGCCGACCAACTTGTCGATCCAGGATTCGTGCGTCACCAGGACATGGGACGTCGCCTCGTAGAACCGGTTCACCAGCGCGGCGTAGTCGGCGGAGCCCAGCCGCGCCCCGATCGCAGTCGAGCCCCTCATGTCGGCAAAGAGCACCGCCACGTCCACCTCGGCTCCGCCCGGCGGCATCAGGTCTTCGCAAGTGTTGCAGAGGTTCGGTGTGGTACGGGAGGGCTTGTAACCGGTGAACATCCGGAGCGCGCGGCCTCCCACGCCCTCGAACGGCTGGCGACACACCATGCAGCGCGGCTCGCTGGGGAGGAACGACCACCGGCCCGGGTGCCCGTGCAGCAGCACCTCACGCCACAGCGCGGCGATCTCCGGATCGACGTCTGGCCTAGGGGACTCCTGCGTGGTCATGGACGTGCTCCCGATCGCCAATCAGCCGCTCAGGCGCTGGCAAACGCGTCCGGATCGTCCGGGTCAGGCCCTAGATGTTCGTCCGCGCTCTGGAACTGTGCGGAGAAATGGCTGTCGTCGCAGAATGGCTTATTCTGGGAATGCCCACAGCGACAGAGCGCGACCCGCGTGTCCTCTCGTATGACGCGGCCCTCTCGGTCGAGCATCCGGATGTGGCCGCGCAGGAAGAGGGGCCCGTCCAACGTCGGCGTCGCGACGAGCGGCTCGGGGGGCATCTCGGCCGGTGTGCCGTCCTTCCACCGCGCATGGAGGGCGCCCGTCGGGCAGCGACTCACGATCTCCGCGATCCGCTCGGGCGTCTCGGCGTCCACGTCGATCCACGGCCGGCGTTGAGGGTTGAAGGCCTTCATCGACCCGCGGATGCAGGCCGCCCAGTGGATGCAATATCCGGGCTCCCACGTCACCTCGATGCGGTCGTTCGCGTAGACGCGGGCGACTGCGGCCGCATATCGATCCTCCGAGCGCTGCACCTGTGCCATTCGCTACCTCCCGAAGCGCGTCGACGGCGCTTATCTCCACCGCGACGGCCGACTCAGGCCCAACTGATTGCCTGGACCTCGACCATGCCCGAGATCCCCTTCAACGCCACCGATCGAGCGGGGCCCGCGCCCTCGATCGACTCACCGGCCAGCGTTTCGGCGCTGGCCACGATCTCCCCGGCCCCGGCGAGCGCACCGATGCGGGCGGCCTGATGCACGCCCTGCCCGAGATATCCGTCCTCCACCTTCGTCGCGTCGGCCACGTGGAGGCCGATGCGCACACGCGGGGCGAAGCCGGACTGCCGCCGGTGCTCGGCGAGCGCGCGCTGGATCGCCATGGCGCTGTCCACCGCCTCCGGGACCGTCCGGAAGGCGAAGAAAAAGCCATCGCCGGCCTCGTTCACCTCTTCGCCGGCGTTCTGGCTGACGAGGGCGCGCAGCGTCTGGTCGTGCCAGCGCTTGAGGTCGCCCCAGGCCTCGTCCCCGATCGCCGAGATGAGTTCCGTTGAGCCGACGATGTCGGTGAACATGAACGTGCGGCGTTCCCGATGTCCAGCGTTGCGCGCCTGCAGCGCCTCGATCGCCTTTTCACAGCGGGCGACGTCCAGCACGGCACCGAGACGCTCGAATGTCGATCTCGCGGCCTCCCACTCCAGCCGGGCGTCGTCGACTTCTTCGCGGAGCCGGAGCGCATCGCCGATCAGCCGGCGAGTCCGGGCGATTTCGTAGGGGGCGTCGACCGTCTGCCAGTGTGCGAGGCCACGGCCGAGTTCCTGCAACGCCTGCTCGGGCTCCCCGGCGGCGTTGTGAATGGCGCCGCGGGCGCAATGGGCGGCGGCGTGGAGTGCCGGGGAGCCGAAGTCCTCCGCGATGCCGGCCAGTTCTTCCGCCGCTGTCCTCGCGGTCGCGATGTCGCCGGCTGC
>SCTU01000190.1 GCA_004297315.1 Dehalococcoidia bacterium
GGTTAGCCAGGTGAACGCCGCCATCGCGAGCGGCGACCGGAACACCATGCTGACGCTGGCCGCGACGCTTGATGCTGCGAACAACGGGATCGGAGGTTGCCCGCTCAACTAGCGAGCGCTTCCCCGGTTGTTAGGAAGTGGGGCCCGCGGATTGCTCCGCGGGCCCCACCCATGTCCGTGACCGAGGGCAATCAACGGCGGTCGTGTGAGTGAGGCAGCGTGAGGCGTGTACGCGCCGCTGCTTAGGCGCTGGCCTCATCGTCCTGTCGGGAACCGAGCCGCCGCGAGAGACGGGCGCGGACACCGGCAGCAGTTAAGACGGTGAAGCCCGTAGCCAGCGCCGCCAGGAGCCATCTCTGGCGGGTGCGGGATTGGGATTGGGCTTGCGACTCACGGAACGCGCCGGCCTGTTCTGAGAACTTCGACCACATGCGGTCACGTTGTTCGGGAGTCGGGTCAAGACTGCGGCCCGCGTCCCGCAGCGGGGGCAGTTCGGGTTCATTTGTGGGGTAGATCATCGGCTGCTCCACCCGAGCCCGGGCTGCGGACGTGTGTTGCAAGTGCAAATGATCTTAAGCACGATAAATCTAGGCACGCAAGGCATGAATCTGACGCGTCGATTTGATTGCGCTGATATGAACGGGTTCAGAACCATCTCGTGATGCGCGAATTACGCCGCGATACCGCGCGCGTGCGGATCGTCCGCGTCTACTGACCTGCCACCGGCCCCGCGAACAACATCACGAGCAGCGCCCCCATGCTGAGGAACGGCCCCAAAGCAAAAGTCGAGCGTCGGTCACGTCCCGAGGCGAGCAGGAGCAGTCCAGCGATCGCGCCGAGCCCTGTACCGGCCACAAGATAGATCGGGACATGCGCCCCGCCGAGGAAGCCTCCGACCATTGCGCTGAGTTTCACATCACCGAGCCCGAGACGCCCGCGGCTCAGGTACCACATCGCGGACATCATTCCACCCGCGAGCAGGAGGCCGCCCAGCGCCTGGCCGAGGGCGGCCGGGCCGAGCGGGCCGGCGATCGCGATCGCCGCCAGCGAGCCCGGGTAGGTCAGGCGGTTGGGGATGCGGCGCTCCTGCAGGTCGACCACGGACGCGACCGCGACAATGCCGGCGAACCCCGCGCAGACCAGCACGGCGAGCGGCGACCGGCCGAGCAGCAGGGCCGCGCCGAAGCCGACGCCCGCGCCGGTGGCCCCGGCCAACAGCCTCGAAGTTCGTCTATCGAGCATGCTGCGCCGCGCCCGCGATCTCCAGGCGGTCGCCGGCGCGGAGGCCGTGCAACTCAGCGCAACCGGCGGGCAACTCGAGGACCGAGGTCGCGCCGCGGCACCAACTGAAGCGCCACGGCCCCAGGTCGGTGACCACCTTTCGGACGTCGAGGTCTCGGCCGAGATAGACGACATCGATCGGGAAGCGCATGAACCACGTGTGGACCGATGCGCATTTCGGGATCAGCAGCCCCTCGGACGGGGCGAGCGCCGCGCGCCCGAGGAGTCCGCGCCCCCGGCTCCAGAAGTCACGCGCCACGCGCACGTCTGCGATGCGGCGGCCGCCGTTTACGACGGCCACCCACCCGCTAGCGCTGACTGAAGAAGCTGATGACATTCAGCACCACCGGGCCAATGAGCAGGATGAACAGCGTCGGGAACATGAAGAACACAGTCGCGATGACCATCTTCACCGGCAGCCGCGCCGCGCGGTCGCGTGCGAGCACGCGACGCCGGTCCCGCATCTCGTGGGAATGGTTGCGCAGCACGCGCGCGATCGGGATCCCCGTCTGTTCCGCCTGGATCATCGCCCGCGCGAGGAGTCGTGCCTCCGGCAGGTCCAGCCGGGCGCCCATGTCGGAGATCGCCTCGGTCCGCGGCCGGCCGAGGCTCACCTCGCGCACGACGCGGCCGAACTCGACTGAGAGCGGGCCGCGCGCCTTGTCCCCCACCGCGAGCAGCGCGGCCTGCAAGCCCAGCCCTGCCTCGATGTTGGTGATGAGGAGGTCGATCACGTCCGGAAGGGCCTTTGCGACCGCCTGCCGGCGCATCAACGCCTTGCGTCGCAGCCACGTCCACGGGACATAGAGGCCGACCAGAGCAAGCGTGCCCATCGCCGCGAGGCCGCGGACGTCGGGGAGGCGTCCCTCGGCGAGGACGGCGAGCAGCAGCAGTCCCGGCAG
>SCTU01000013.1 GCA_004297315.1 Dehalococcoidia bacterium
CGACCGCACCTGCTCGTGCAGGCTCCCCGGCCCCTCCTCGTTGCCGCGCAGCACGGTGTCGACCGCGGCGACGACGACGTGACGGCCGTCGAGGAGCGCCCCTGCGGAGAGCAGCGCGTCACCCGAGCCGAGCGGCTCCGCCTGCACGGCGACATGCACCGTCATCCCGGCGGGTGCGGCCTCGCGCGCGGCGGGGCCCGTCCGGCTGTCCTGCCCGCCGACGACGACCACGACCTCGGTGATGCCCGCGCGGCGCAGCATCTCCATCGAGTACGCGATCAGCGGGCGGTTGAGCAGCGGGATCAGCGACTTCGGCATCCCCTCGGAGAGGGGGCGCAGGCGGGTGGCCTTCCCGCCGGTCAGGATGACGCCAAGCGGCGGTGAGTCGAGGTCCGGCACGAGGTTCCCTTCGGTTGTCGTGCTTCGGTAATACCGGAGCCGTGCACCGGCCACAACTCCCGAGCGCGAGGCTACGCGTGCACAGGCGCTGGACGGGTACGATCGACTGGATGTCCCCCCAACAACCGACCCGCCCGCCGCATGCCGTCTCTCCCACCCGTCCGACGGTCCGCCCGGATGTCGTGATCGAGGAGGAGACGAAGGTCGTGCCGGAGCCGCTCTGGCGGCTGATCCTCCTGGACGACAACGACCACTCGTACGACTACGTCATCGAGATGCTGGGCGCGATTTTCGGCTACGGCGTCGAGAAGGCCTTCGCGCTCGCGCGCATCGTCGATACCCAGGGCCGCGTCACGCTGATGACCGCGGAACGCACAGCCTGCGAGGCAAAGCAGTCCCAGATTCACGCCTACGGCGCCGACCCACGGATCGCCGCCTCGAAGGGATCGATGTCGGCGATCGTGGAGCCGATCGACGCCCTTGAGGCGCCCTGAGCGGCGTACGCTGACCGCGCGCGACGGGGGTGCAGAGGAGGGGTCCTGTGCACCCGACACCGATCAGCGATCTCAGCGTCGTTGGGATACTCGTGGGGGCGGCCCTCCACTTTGCGCTCGGTGCGATTTGGTACTCACCGCCGCTCTTCGCCAAGCCGTGGGCGAGAGCCCTCGGCATCGAGATGGGCGGAGGAGGCGGGCCGAGTCTCGCCGGCCCGCTCGCCGTGAACGCGCTTGGCGCCATCGTCAGCACCGCGGTCATCGGCGTCGTCTACCTTTGGGGCAGGGGCAACGGCGTGGCGGACGGCATCGCGGTTGGGCTCCTCGTCGGCACCGGCATCGTCGCAGTCGAGAACCTCAACCGGCCGATGTATGAGCGCGCGCCGTGGGTGCTGTACTTCATCAACAGCGGTTTCGCCGTGGTTGGCTTCGCACTGGCCGGCCTGGGGTACGCGCTCTTCGCCTGACCGGGCGACGACGGGGTCTCGATCCCGCCCCGTGGCCCGCACCGGCCGGCGGGGTAGACTCGCGGCGTGCCTGACACCGATGCCTCTTCCGCGGGCCCGCCGCTGAACCTCACGCGCTGGTGCCTGGGGGCGCGCGCGGTCGGCCCCCGGCGCGACCGGCCCGCGTTCACGTTCGTCCATGCGGACGGCCGCGAAGAGCGCTGGACCGCCGCCGAGGCCTGGGCGCGCATCGAGCGGACCGCGCGCGGCCTGCTCGACCTCGGCCTCAAGCGCGGCGATCGGGTCCTCGTCCGGCTGCCGCACGCGCCGTCCTACGCCTTCGCCTTCTTCGGCGCGAACCTCGCCGGGCTAGTCCCGATTCCCTCCTCGCCCGCCCTCACTGCCGAGGAGGCAGCCTTCCTCGCGCAGGACGCCGAGGCAGCAGCGCTCATCGCCGGCGACGGCATGACGGTCGAGGGTTTCGGTGGGCTCGTGCTCTCCGAGCGCGACCTCGACGCTTTGGACGGCACGGCGGTGCTACCCGAGACGCACACCGAGGACCCGGCGTTCCTCATCTACACCTCCGGCACCACGAGCAAGCCGAAGGGCGTCCTGCACGCGCAGCGCACCGTCTACGGGCGGGCGATGATGCGCGAAGGCTGGCAAGGATTCGGGCCAGACGACGTCACGCTCCATGCCGGCACGCTCAACTGGTCGTACACGCTCGGCGTCGGGCTGATGGACGCGTGGGCGGCCGGCTCGCACGCGATCCTCGCCGCCGGCGTCGAGACCACGCAGTGGCCGGCGCTGATCGAGCGCCTAGGCGTCACGATCTTCGTCGCCGTGCCGACCGTGTACCGGCAGATGCTCAAGTACGCCCGGCCCGAGGACCACGACCTCTCGCGTCTGCGGCACGTCCTCGTCTCTGGCGAGGCGCTCGCCCCCACGCTCTACGACGAGTGGACGGCACGCACCGGCACGCAGATGTACGAGGCGCTCGGCATGACCGAACTGAGCACGTACATCTCCGCCGGGCCCGTCACCCCCGTCCGGCGAGGCTCTCCCGGCCGACCGCAGCCCGGCCGCCGCGTGGCGATCCTCGACCCGGCGAGCGCGGAGCCCCGCCTGCTCCCGCCTGGGGAGGTCGGGCTGCTGGCGTCGCATCGCAGTGACCCCGGGCTGATGCTCCGGTACTGGCACCGCCCGGACGAAGAGGCGATCGTCTATCGCGGGGAGTGGTTCACCGGCGGCGACCTGGCCGCGCTCGACGCGGACGGCTACGTCTGGTTCCACGGCCGCGCGGACGACACGATCAAGTCGTTCGGCTACCGCCTCTCACCCAACGAGATCGAGGCCGCCATCGAGGCGTGCCCGGGCGTCCTCGAAGTCGCCGTCGTCGGCCACCGGATCGACGAGCAGAAGACGCTGGTGACGGCCTGTGTCGTCGCGCAGGCGGGTGCGCGCCTCGACGTCGCGACGCTCGAGGCGCACGCGGCCCAGCACCTTGCCGAGTACAAGCGTCCGCACGAGTACGTCCTACGGACGGAGCCGCTCCCGCGCACGCGCAACGGCAAACTCGTGCGGCGCGTGGTGCTCGAGGAACTGGCGGGCGGGTAGCGCCATGCTCGAGTACCCCCTGCTGGCGCTGGCCGCCTTCGCCGCTGGCGCGATCAACGCGGTCGCGGGCGGCGGGTCGCTGGTCTCCTTCCCGGCGCTCGTCGCCGCCGGGTACCCGTCGAAGGTCGCGAACGTGACGAATACCGTCGCGCTCTGGCCGGGCTACGTCGGCGGGTCGATCGGCTATGCCGCGCAGTTGAGCGACCAGCGGCGGCGGATTCTCGCCCTCTCGGTCCCGAGCATCCTCGGCGCTATCGCCGGCTCCGCGATCCTGCTCATGACCTCGGACGCCTCATTCGACCGGATCGTGCCGTTCCTGATCCTGTTCGCCGCCGGACTGATGGCGGGACAGCCGCGCCTCTCCGCCTGGGTCACACGCCACCGTCCGCATGGTGCCGAGGGCAAGACGCCGCCTGAATTGCTGGCCGCCATCTTCGTCCTCGCGATCTACGGGGCCTACTTCGGGGCGGGACTCGGCATCATCACGCTTGCCGTCCTCGGCATCCTGCTGCCGGACGACCTGCACCGGTCGAACGCGCTGAAGGGGCTGCTCTCCGCGATCATTAACGCAGCCGCCGTCATCTACTTCGCCATTTGGGGGCCGGTCGAGTGGCTGCCCGCCGCCGTCATGGCGGCCGCCGCCCTTGCCGGGGGCTACCTCGGCGTCGGCGTGGCTCGTCGCATCCCGGCGCCGCGCCTACGCGCCGCCGTGATCGGCTACGCCGTCGCCGTGGCGATCGTGCTGCTCACCCGCTAGCGAGGATCCGCGATGCCGAACCCGCGAGCCGCCCTCGTCCTGACCGAAGCCGAACAGGCTGAGTTGCTGCGCGAGGCCCGCGTGCTGCAGGTCGCGAGCATCAACCGCGACGGGACGCCACACCTGGTACCGATGTGGTTCACGCTGGACGACGACGGCCTGATCGCATTCGCGACCTACGCGACGTCGCAGAAGGTACGCAACCTCGAACGCGACCCGCGCATCACCGTCCTCGTCGAAGCCGGTATGGCCTACAACGAACTCCGCGGCCTCTCCATCGACGGCCGCGCGGAGGTCGTGCGTGACCCGCAGGTCACGGCCCGCATCATGGCACTCAGCCGCGCGAAGCAGGCCGGCCTCGCCCGCCCGGAGCTCGAGGCGGAGCCGCCCGAGGAGTTGCCGGCGCAGGCCTACAAGCGCGTCACCGTGCGAATCCACCCGCTCCGTGTCCGCTCGTGGGACCACCGGAAGCTCGGCTCGTGACGCCGTATCCGACCACACGCCTCGACGTCTCGCCGGAGACGCCGGTCTCAGAGCCCGTGACGCGCGAAGGCACAGGCACCGAGCTCGTTCGACGCGCCACCGTGGTGCTCCACAACGACGACGTGAACAGCATGGACGGTGTTGTCCACGCGCTCCTTGCCTCCGTGCCGGAACTTTCCGTGGAGCGGGCTGTCGAGGTGATGCTGACCGCGCACCAGCACGGCCAGGCCGACGTGATCACGTGCCCCCTCGAACGGGCCGAGATGTATCGCGACCGCCTGGCCTCGCATCGCCTCACCGCGACCGTCCGCCGCGAGTAGCCGCTATCGCGTGCGCAGCGGCGAGAGTCCGAGGGCGCGGCGGCGCGTGTTCGCGGCGCGGAACACCGCCTCCTCCTCCGCGACGAACCGGCCGAGGGCTGCCGTGCTGACGCCAAGGTGCACGGCCGCGTCGGCGAGCGACCAGCCTGCCGCATCGAGCACATCGAAGACCGTCGCGATGGCGGCCGCGTAGCGCGGTTCGCGCCGGATCGCCGGGCCGCTCCCCACGCGCACGAGCAGCGTGAGCGAGGCCGGCGGTTTCCACTTCTCGAGGTCGAGCGGCTCGCGCACCTCGGTGGCGATGGCGAGGCGGAGGCGGCGGACGGCCTGGGCGCGGTTCTCGTGCTGCGAGCGGGATTCGTCCGCCTCGGTAGAAACGCCCGTCGGCGTGTGGCGCAGCCGGACGGCG
>SCTU01000191.1 GCA_004297315.1 Dehalococcoidia bacterium
CGGACGACGTCGTAGACCGTCGCCCGGCCGCGCTCGTCCGAGGCGGTGACGACCACGCCAAACGGCTTGTGCAGGGCGAGCGTGACCGCCTTCGCGTGGTCTCCGCCGCGCGTGTCGAACCGGATCGGGCGGCCGTCCACGGCGATCAACGAGCGGGCAGGGTCGACCTTGGTGCCAAGCGTCGCCACAACGCCATCGACGGTCACGCGGCCGGCGGCGATCAGCGCCTCCGCCGGGCGGCGGCCGCCGATGCCGGTGCTTGCCAGCACCTTCTGCAGGCGCTGGAGGCCGGTCTCCGGCTCCGAGGCGGGGGAGGGCATGGGGTGCCGGCTAGCGGCGGTGGCGCACGCGTTCGACGACGGTCGTCTCCGTGACGACGACCGTGCGCCGGACGGCTGCGGCGCGCTCGTGAGGCGTGATCAGCCGCTCGCCCGCGCCGCCCACGGCGCGCATCGCCAGCCCCGCCAGCGCCCGCTCCGCTGCGATCGAGGCGACGACCGTGGCGGCGGAGGCGGCGATCAACGGCACGACGCGCCGGGCGACGGCCAGCCCGACTTCGCGGGGGGCGGGGAGTGGACGGCGCGAGGGCGTCAGACTCCGACCGGCGGGGATCAGGCTCACACTCGCTCCTCGGATCGTGGGCTGCCGCTGGCAGACCGAGTTCGGAGGTTACCCCGCCTGACGGGCGGGCCGCCACCGCCGCCCCTGACGGCCGGTCAGGTCGAGGGCGTCGCCCGCAGCCGCGCCTCGACCTCGGCGGTCAGGTCGAGCGGGCCGCCCAACCCGTGCCGCCCTTCGGCTTCCGCCTGAAGGGCCGCCACGAGGAACGCCGCCTCGCGACGTAATCCTGCGGCCCGGATCGAAGCGAAGAGAGGCGACGCTTCCAACTCGTCGTCTGAAACGCCCCTGGCTATCGGCGCGGCCTCGATTGGATAGCGGCAGAAGGCGGCGACCGGGCCCAAGTCGACCTCCGGGATCGCGAGGTGGGCCATCACGCCGCTTTCGCGCGCCCCCGTACGGATCAACTCGCGGATCACCTCGCGCCAGGTGCCGGTCGGGCCGCCCGGCAGGGCGGGGTGAAGGTTCAACAGCCGGTGCGTGCGCACGAACGGCGCGGTGAAGATCAGCATGTAGCCCGCCAGCACACCGATGCCGGCTCCGTGGACATCTACCAGGCGGGCGACCTCGGCGTCGTAGGCCTCGCGCCATTCCGGCAGCGGCTCGCCGGGGCGCGAGCGGCTACCGCCGTGCTCCTTGCGGAAGCGCACCGAGGAGAGCGTGACGAGCGGGATGGCCTCGGCGCGTACGAGATCGAAGAAGGCGTCGGTGGTGGCGTCCTCGCCCGGCTCGCGGTTGCAGAAGACGAAGGCGAACCGCGCGTCGAGCGTGCCGGCCCGGATCGCGTCGCGCACCGCCTCGAACATCCCGCGCGAGCCGGCCCCGCGCGCCGTCGTGTACCAGCCGACGCGCAGCGTCACCTAGTCGCCGCCCTGGCGCAGCACCTCGATGCGCTGCTCGGCGGCGTCGAGGAGCGCCTGCGCGCGGCGCGAGAGCGCGATCCCCTGCTCGTACAGCGCGAGGGTCTGGTCGAGGGTCAGGCCGCCCTCTTCAAGGCGCTTCGTGACGCCCTCAAGGCGGGTGTAGACGGCCTCGAAGCCGTCGTCGTCGCCGAGGGCGAACGCCGCCTGCAGGGCATCCGATGGCTCGGGGCCGGGGGATGACGTCATGCGTCCGAGCGTACCCCGCCGTCCGGCGGAGCGCCCGTCACCGTGGCACTCCAGGAGCCGTCGGCCCAGCGCACCTCGATCTCGTCGCCCGGATTCACCGAGGCGGCGCGCGGTGCCGGGACGCCATCGCGCGTGGATACGAGCGCGTACCCGCGCTGGAGAGTGGCCTGCGGCGAAAGCGCCTGCACCCGCGCCGCGAGCCCTGCCGTTGCCTCGCGCGCCTCGCGGGCGGAGCGGTGCGCCAGGTGGGCAAGTTCGTCGGTGTGCGCGGTGACACGTCGACGCCATCCGTGCGTGTCCGGCAGCAGCCGCTCCATGCGATTGGTGAGGCGATGCGTCGCGTCCCGCGCGATCCCGGTGCGCTGGCGCGACCGCGCGTGCACTGTCGCCTCCAACGCGCGCACGGCCCGCGCCACTTCGAGACGGTCCGGGGCGACGAGTTCTGCGGCGGCCGAAGGCGTCGGTGCCCGGACGTCGGCGACGAGGTCGGAGAGCGTGACGTCGGTCTCGTGGCCGACCGCGGAGACGACGGGGATCGGGCAGCCGAAGATCGCGCGGATCACGGGCTCCTCGTTAAACGCCCAGAGGTCCTCCGCGGAACCGCCGCCGCGCCCGACGATCACGACGTCCGGTCGTGCCTCCGCCTTCAGGTGGATCCCCATGCTGCGGATCGCCTCGGCGACCTCAACCGGCGCCTCGTCGCCCTGCACCGGGGTCGGACGGAAGAGGATGGTCGCGAGCGGCCAGCGCCGCGCGAGGACCGTCGTGATGTCGTGGTAGGCCGCCCCGGTCTGGCTCGTGATCACGCCGATGCGGCGCGGGAACTGCGGCAGGTGGCGTTTCCGAGTGGGGTCGAAGAGCCCTTCCTCCTCGAATCGCGCACGCCGGCGCTCGAACTCCGCCTGCAACGCGCCGACCCCGGCGGGCTGGGCGAAGTCGACGATGCACTGGAGGGTGCCGCCCTGCGGGTAGAACTCGACCTTGCCGTGCACGATGACGGCGTCGCCGTTGCGCATTG
>SCTU01000192.1 GCA_004297315.1 Dehalococcoidia bacterium
TCTCCGCCGTTTTGCCGGGCGCCGACGTGGAGGCGGCGGCGCTCGCCCTGGCGGGGCGGATCGCCGAGCGCGGGCCAATCGCCACACGAATGGCGAAGGAGGCGATCAGTCGAGGCGCGGAGATGACGCTGGAACAGGCCCTGCGCTACGAGACCGACCTGACGGTCCTGCTCCAGTCCACCGCCGACCGCGCCGAGGGCGTGCGGGCCTTCGCGGCGAAGCGCCCGCCTCGCTTCACAGGGCGGTAGTCTGATGCTGTCGGTGCCCGTATCGAGGGGGGACGTGCGATGAATGTCATCCTGAACACGGACGAGGTCCATGCCGTGCTGTCGCTGGTCAGCGCGCAGGTCATCGACCACGTCGAGTTGTCCGAGGCCGCCCGGAAGGCGATCCGGGAGTGGCGGCGCGCCCACGACATCGGGCGGGCGGGCCTGGAGGAGTTCACGGAGACCCTCAACGTCGCGCTCGGCAACCACATCGACGAGCGCACGACCCGCATGATGCGCGTCCGCGGCGCGCTGAAGGTGAAGGGGGTCTAAATGAAGGTCCAATTCGCCGTCGAAGAGGTCCACACGATGTTCCTCTCCGTGATCGACCAAGTCGTCGCCCTCGACCTCGACAAGAAGGACCGGGCCGCGATCCGCCGCTGGGTGGCCGACGAGATGACTCCGGGCACCCCAGCGATGCGCCGCTTGGCGGACAAGGTGAACGAGCAGGTGCAGCAGTCCCACGACCGTTCCGAGGTTTCTCCGATCAAGAAGCCCGACTGGGTCGACTAGGCCGCGCGATGCCTCCTGCGCGCTCGCCCTTCGTCAGGGTCTCCCGTGAGGGTGACGCGGTCTGGCTCACCCTCGACCGGCCGGAGCGGCTGAACGCTGTCTCGCTGGAGATGCGTGACGACCTCTGGGGGGCGCTCACCCTGCTGCGTGACGACCCGACCGTCCGCTGCGCCGTGATCCACGGTGCTGGCGACCGTGCGTTCTCCGCCGGTGCCGACATCACCGAGTTCGGCAGCGCACCGGCGATCTTGGACGCGCGCGAGGCGCGGCACGCCCGCGACCTCTGGGGCGTGATGTCCACGCTGCCGGTCCCGCTGGTGGCGGCCATCCACGGGTTCGCCTACGGCGCCGGCTTGGAGATGTCGCTCTACTGCGACATCCGCATCGCGGCCGATGACGCCCGCTTCGCCTTGCCCGAGGTCACCCTGGGCTACATCCCTTCCGCGGGTGGCACGCAGACCGCACCGCGCCACCTCCGGCGTAGCGACGCGCTGCGCCTCGTGACGAGCGGCGACGCCATCTCCGCCGCCGAGGCGTTCGAGGCCGGCCTAGTCCATGCCGTCGTCCCGCGGGAGGCGCTGCTGGAGACCGCGCGGGCCTGGGCGGAGCGGATCGCCGCCCGGCCGCCGGAGGCCACGCGCGCCGCGAAACGCGCGGTCATCGAGGGCATCGACCTGCCGCTTGCGGATGGACTGGCGCTGGAGCGCCGGTTGGCGGCTGCGCTGGGTCGGGCTTCGTGACCGCGTCGGAGACGGCGAGGCCCCCGCAGACCATCCGCAGGTGGGCCGGGCCGGTGGCGCTGTTGCTGGTCACGGTTGCCGGCGTGGGTGCGGTCCTCTGGGGGTACTTCAACCCCCCTGACATCAGCGTCGTGCAGTTCGACGCCGGCCCGATCTCTCAGTGGAAGTCGCAGCGGATCGTCGGGTTCCCGGAACAGCGGATCTACGTCGTAGCGCTCAGCGACGGGCGGCTCCGTGCGCTCGACACGCGGATCGAGGCCACTGACTGCGTGGCCCAGTGGCGCCCCGACGACCCCCGAGGCGTCGCGACGAACCCCGACGGGCTGCCTGGCGTCTTTGAGGACGCGTGTGGCGGTGGGGTCTGGAGCATGGTCGGCAACGCCATCAGCGGTTCGGACAAGCCGCTTCGCACGCCGCTCGTGGACGCCCGTCCGGACACCCAGGGCCGCGAGTTACGGGTCTGGGTGGAACTGGTGAACCCGGATCGTTAGCGACCGGCAATCGCCTCTCCGGGTTGCACAGAGTGCGGGCGCGCGGTACCAACAGCGGCACGCGCGCCGTCCGGCTGCGCGGCTGGCGTCTGCCGAGGGCCGTCCGTATGATGGCGCGGCTTCGGGGGGAATGCGCGCATGAACACGGCTGAGTTCCTGATGATCTCCGCGTCTATCGTGCCGGACCGCATCGCGGTCGCCGGTCCGAATGAGCGGCTCACCTACGCGGACCTGCAGACGCGGGCCAACCAACTCGCCAACGCCATGCAGTCGATGGGCATCGGCAAGGGGCAGAACGTCGGCGTCATGGCCGTCAACTGCACCGAGTACGTCGAGATCTACTACGCCGCAGCGGCGGTCGGCGCCACGCTCGTCCCGCTCAACTTCCGCGCCAAGGCGGAAGAGCTCACCTACATGGCGGACTCCACGGACGTCGCCCTCCTCTTCATTCAGGAGCGCTACTACTCCATCTACGAGTCAGTCCAGAACCAACTCCCGAAGGTCAAGCACGTCATCACGCTGGACTTCAAGAAGGATGGGCTGCAGGACATCACCGCGCTCCGCTCGACAGGCGAGGACATGCCCGTCTTCGCGGACATCGAGGAGTCTGACCCCACCCTGATCATCTTCACCTCCGGCACGACGTCCCTGCCCAAGGGCGTCGTCCTCTCGTACCAGGCGCTGACCGCGCTGGTGGTGAACACGCAGGCCCCCGCGGACCCCGGCAACGACCAGGAGGTCGTGCTGGTGTCGGTGCCGTTCTTCCACATCGCCGGGGCGACCACGATGATGTCGGCCGTCTTCTCCGGACGCCGTCTGGTGATCCTCCCGGCCTTCGACCCGCAGGCCTGGTTGGCGGCGGTGGAGCAGGAGGGCGTCACGCACGCCTTCGTCGTCCCCACGATGCTCAAGCGCATCATGGAGGTGGACGACTTCGAGAAGTACAACCTCAAGACGCTGCAACTCATCACCTACGGCGCCGCACCGATGCCGTACGAGGTCGTCCGCCGCGCTGTGGACGTCTTCGCGCCCTCCGCGCGGAACCCGCGCGGCGTCGGCCTGATGAACGCCTACGGCCAGACCGAGGCGACTGGCTCCATGACCTTCCTCGGCCCCGACGACCACCGGTTGGACGGCACCCCCGAGGAGAACGACAAGAAACTGGAGCGGCTGCGTTCCGTCGGCCGGACGATGGCCGACATCGACGTCGCGATCCTCGCGCCAGACGGGCGGCGCCTGCCGGCGAACGAAGAAGGCGAGATCTGCATCCGCGGCGACCGCGTGATGAAGGGCTACAACAAGCGCGACGACGACACGGACTCGGCGCTGCGTGACGGCTGGCTGCACACCGGCGACGTCGGCAAGATCGACGACGGCGGCTACCTGTTCATCACCGGACGCCTGAAGGACATGATCATCCGCGGCGGCGAGAACATCGGGCCGGCGGAGATCGAGCAGGTCCTCGAGGATCAC
Source organism: Dehalococcoidia bacterium (assembly GCA_004297315.1). Taxonomy (GTDB): domain Bacteria; phylum Chloroflexota; class Dehalococcoidia; order UBA2979; family UBA2979; genus SURF-43. The sequence goes on from SCTU01000192.1 coordinate 3,484, forward strand.
CCCGGCATCTCGGAAGCCGCCGTCATCGGGGTGCCCGACGTGGAGTGGGGCGAGATCGTCAAGGCGATCCTCGTGCCGTCGGGCGTCGGACAGCCCAGCGCGGAGGACCTCACCGCGTACGTGAAGACGCGCCTGGCCTCGTACAAGGCGCCGGCGTACTACGAGTTCGTCAAGGAGCTTCCCCGGAACCACCTGGGGAAGGTGCTGAAGACGGACCTTCGCAAGGAACACGGGTCGGCGACCGGCATCAAGGCGTAGGCATCGCGGCAACATTCCGCCCGAGGAGCATGAGGGAGCAGTCATGCTGCAGCCGACGAACGTGCCGGAGCGCCCGCAGCGCCGCGTCGGCGCATGGTGGGGCCCCGCCGTCGGGATCTCTGCCCTTGGTTTCTACGCTGCGACGACCGTAGAGGAGTCCGCCGGCCGCGAGATCGGCTACAACGCGGACCACCCTTGGGCGGTATACGCCTTTATGGCGGCGCTTGTCGGGCTCATGGTCTACGGCTTCATAAGGCACGCTGGCCTCTGGATGATCGGGCGCCCGACGCCGGGGATCCTGCGGCAGGTGCCGCACCGGCTGCGCAACGCGGCGCGGCTCGGTCTGGCCCAGGACAAGGTCCGGCGCGACCGGTACGCCGGGATCATGCACTGGTGCATCTTTTCGTCGATCGTGGTCCTCACGATCGTCACTGCCCAGGTCGCCATCGAGGCCGACTCGCCGTTCAAGTTCCTCCACGGCTCGTACTACCTCTTCTTCTCGTTCTACGGCGACCTGTTCGGCGTGATCGGCCTCATCGGCGTCGGGATGGCGCTCTACCGCCGCTACTTCTCCCACTTCCACCGCATCCGCTGGGACGAGCGGCTCGAAGACCACCTGATCATCCTGGGGCTGGGCCTGGTGCTGCTCACCGGCTTCTTGCTGGAGTCCGCGCGCATCCTCGTCAC